>NZ_JBYCKU010000061.1:0-59956 GCF_057473545.1 Acidithiobacillus sp. TH-A67 | reverse complement strand
CACGCAGACGCACGCCCAGAGACGCGAGCTGCGCCGCAAGCTGTGCGCCGTCCGTGGACGACTCCGCAGCATTTCCCCATTGCCAGGATTTCATGCTTCCTCCCGCCAGATCAACGACGCCATGCGCCCAGATTGTCCATCCCGACGATAGGAGAAGAAGAGTTGCTCCTCGCTATGCGTGCAGTGCTCTCCGCCCCAGATCGCCGTCACCCCAAGTGCTGCCAGGCGCTGCCGTGCCAGCAAATAGAGATCGGCAAGGTAGCCATCTCCCTGGGGCCGAAAGGCCAGCTCTGCCTGCGGCGAATGCGCCAGAAAGGCGGCGCGAACCTCGGCGCCGACCACATAGCGCTGTGCCCCGATTGCCGGGCCCAAGTATAGCAAAATTTCGCCGGGTGCCACCCGCATAGCGCGGATTCCCGCCTCCAGAATCCCTGCCGCGAGACCTCGCCAGCCGGCATGGAAGGCGGCAATCACCTGGCCATCGCGGGAGACGGCCAGTACCGGTAGGCAGTCGGCAGTGAGAATGGAAAGCACGGCCCCTGGACTGCGCGCGACGGCGCCATCTGCCGGCGGCACTCGCCCAAAGCCAGCCTTGACCTCCCAGCGCGCAATCTCCGTCCCATGCACCTGCTGCAACCACAGCGGTTCGCGGGGCAGGTCCAGGCATTGGCGCAGTAGCTGGCGGTTGGCCGCGACGGCAGCGCTGTCGTCCCCGACATGGTCAGCAAGATTGAAGGAATCCCAGGGGGCGCGACTGGAACCGCCCTGACGGGTGCTGATGGCAGCGCGGACACCCCTTGGCAACGGCCAATCGAGGGAAAGGAAGGTGGGCTCAGGAGGCAAGGCGGCGCAGCATCGTCAGCAATTCCTCCATATCGCTGGGCAAGGGACTCTCCCAGGCACAGAGTGCACCATTGCGCGGATGTTCCAGCTCCAGACGCCAGGCATGCAAGGCTTGCCGGCGGAAGGCCCGCCAAGTACCCAAAGCGGCGGCATCGAGCCCTGGCGGGACGATAGCGCGGCCACCATACACCGGATCGCCGACCAGGGGATGACCGATGTGGCGCATGTGCAGGCGAATCTGGTGTGTGCGGCCAGTGGCCAGACGCAGGCGCAAGAGGGTATGGCGTGGAAAGCGTTCGAGCAGACGGTAGTCGGTGCGAGCAAAGCGACCGTCGCTGCGCACGGCCATGCGCAGCCGGTCGTGACTGTGGCGGCCAATCGGTGCTTCCACCCGCCCACCGCCGGTCATAGCGCCCTGCACCAGGGCGATATATTCCCGATGCATGCTGCGCTCGGCCAGCTGTTCCGTGAGATCCTGGCGGGCGTGTTCGGTCTTGGCCACCACCAGCAAACCGCTGGTGTCTTTATCGAGGCGATGCACGATACCGGCGCGCGGGAGCTTGCTGTTGTCCGGGCAATGGGCAAGTACGGCGTTGGCGAGGGTCCCGCCCGGGTGCCCGGCGCCTGGATGGGTGAGCATGCCAGCGACCTTGTCAAGCACGAGGATCTCCTCGTCTTCATGGACGACTTGCAACGGCAGATTTTCTGCCGCCCAGTGCTCAGGTTCCCGCGGCGACAGGCGCAGTTGCACAGCCTCGCCACCCTGTACCCGGTGGCTGGGACGCAGATTCTCGCCGTTGACGACAATCTCCCCCGCCCCCAGTAATTCCTGGATACGACTGCGGCTGAGATCCGGCAACAGTTCCGCGAGTAGACTATCGAGGCGCTCCCCCGCCCGCTCCTCTGGCAAAACCAGTGCAATTTCCGTAGTATCGCTGCTCATGGCCCGTCACTATAGATCATTGTTCGACATGCGCAAGCGCTCCCTCGCCGTTATGGCAGTCCTGACCCTGGCCGCTGCTGGCTGTGCCTCGGACAAGCCCAAAGACCATCTGCTAAATTCCCATGAGGCAGCCGCTGTCATGTATCAGAAGGGCAAAAACGCCCAGAATCGCGGCGATTACGGTATGGCAGTCCGCGATTATCAGGACCTGGAGGCCATGTACCCCTATGGTCCCTATGCTGAACAGGCGCAGTTGAATACCGCCTATAGCTATTATCAGCAGGGCGATTCCAAGGCGGCGGCGGCAGCAGCCGAACGCTTCATCAAGCTGCACCCGGTCAACCCCCACGTAGACTACGCCTGGTATCTGAAAGGCATCTCTCAGTACCAGGAAATCGAAGGGGCAAACTGGAACCCGGTGCCCCTGCATCAAGCCTTCGACACCTTCGAGACCCTGGTCAAACGCTGGCCGAAGAGTGCCTACGCCGCCGATGCCCGCCTGCGCATGGAGAAGATCATCGACCTGCTGGGCAAGCGCAACCTCGACATCTGCAAGTTCTATTACGTGCGCGACGCCTATGTGGCGTCCGCCAACCGCTGCGCCCAGGTGGTGACCAAATACCAGTTGAGCCCAGCCCGCGAAGAGGCGCTCTACTACCTCTATCTATCCTACAAGCACCTAGACTTGGCAAAGCTGGCACAGAATACCGCGGCCATCCTGCGCTACAACTATCCCCAGGGAAAATATACGCAAAAGCTCGGCTGAGGCGCGCGGCTCAGACGGCCTCGTCGCCCTCTTCCCCGGTACGGATGCGGATGATGCGCGAGACTTCACTGACGAAGACCTTGCCATCGCCGATCTTGCCCGTGCGTGCTGCCTCGACGATGGCATCAACGGCGCGGTCGACCAGGACATCGGGGACCACCACCTCCATCTTCAGTTTGGGCAGAAAATCGACCACATATTCGGCACCGCGGTAGAGTTCGGTGTGCCCCTTCTGCCGGCCAAAGCCCTTGACCTCGGTCACCGTCATGCCGGCAATCCCCATTTCCTGCAGGGCATCCCGCACATCATCCAACTTGAAAGGCTTGACGATCGCTTCAATCTTTTTCATCTTTTCTCCTGTAGACAATCCGGGTCCCAAGGATGGAAGCCGTTGCTGATAGGGTAGCGGCGGTCCTTGCCAAATGCCAGAGGGCTGATGCGTACCCCCGGCGCCGCCTGGCGCCTCTTGTATTCGGCACGATCGATCAGGCGCAGGGTGCGCTCCACCGTGGCGGCGGGAAATCCGCGCGCGATGATCTCCGTACGCCCCTCCCCCCGCTCGATATAGGCGTGGATGATCGCGTCGAGGACGCCGTAGGGCGGCAGGCTGTCCTGGTCGGTTTGGTCTGGCGCCAGCTCGGCTGAGGGCGCTCGTTCGAGAACACGTGGCGGGATTACCTCGCCTTGCCCGTTGCGATAGCGCGCCAGCTCATAGACCAGGGTCTTGGGACAATCCTTGATCAGGGCAAAGCCACCGGCCATGTCGCCGTAGAGGGTGGCATAGCCCACCGCCATTTCGCTCTTGTTGCCGGTGCTGAGCAAGAGCTGACCGAATTTATTGGAATAGGCCATGAGCAGGGCGCCGCGGATGCGCGCCTGGAGATTTTCCTCGGTCACATCGGCGGCACGCCCGGCAAAGACCGGCGCCAGGGTTTCGAGATAGGCATCGAAGAGCCCGTCGATGGGGATGATGTCGTAGCCCACCCCAAGCTTCCTGGCCTCTGCCTCGGCATCTTCGATACTCATTGCAGCGGTGTAGCGGGATGGCAAAATCAGGGCGTGTACCCGTTCCGCGCCCAGGGCATCGGCGGCGAGCGCCAGCGTCAGGGCGCTGTCGATACCGCCGGACAACCCCAGCACCACGCTAGAAAAGCCATTTTTCTGCACATAGTCGCGCAGCCCGATCTGCAGCGCCGTATAGACCTCGGCAACGGGGGAGAGCTCCGGCGCCACGGGTCCACCCTGCCACTGTTTGCTCGAGACTTCGACCTCGAGCATGAGGAGTTCGCTGGCAAAGGCAGGGGCGCGGGCGATCACCTGGCCTCGCGTATCGACGGCAAAGGAAGCGCCATCAAAGACCAGTTCGTCCTGCCCACCCACCAGATTCGCATAGAGAACAGCGGCACCGGCTTCCCGCGCGCGCCGCGCAGCAACCCTCTCCCGTTCTGCCTGTTTGGCGCGATGAAAGGGCGACGCATTGAGCACTATTACAGCATCGGCAGTGCTAGGCTCGGAGAGCAACGGCAGCTCGTTACACCAAAGATCTTCACAGATGCGCAGGGCCACGCGCAGCCCTTCCAGGGTAAAGATCAGCTCGTCGTCGCCGGGGTGGAAATAGCGCTTTTCATCGAACACCTGATAGTTGGGTAGACAATGTTTGGCGTAACTGCCCTCGATCCGCCCGCCGCGCAAGAGACTTGCCGCGTTGTACAAGCGTCCGTCCCGGCGCAAGGGATGACCGACGAGCAGCGGCAGAGGACAATCCCGCGCGAGCGTCTCCAAGGCTTGTGCGCAACAGTCGAGAAAGTCATTACGCAGCAATAAATCTTCTGGAGGGTAGCCGGAGACTACCAGCTCCGGCGCAACCAATAGCGCCGCCCCCTGCGCTTGCGCTTCTCGGGCCAGTTGCAGGAGCAGCGCCGCATTGCCCGCCACGTCCCCAACGCGGGGATTGCATTGAGCCAGGGCAATGCGCATGCTTCAGACGCCGAGCAGGGCTGCGGCCTGGTTACCCAGATCCGCTGGCGAGGACACGCAGTGCACCCCGGCGGCGCGCAGAATCTCGTACTTTGCGGCTGCCGTGCCCGCGCCACCATCGATGATGGCACCGGCGTGCCCCATGCGTTTTCCCTTGGGTGCCGTTGAGCCGGCAATGAAGGCCACTACCGGCTTCGTCATATTCTGGCGAATGAACTCCGCCGCCTCTTCTTCCAGACGTCCGCCGATCTCTCCCACCATGATCACCAATTCCGTCTGCGCATCGGCCTCAAAGAGACGCAACACCTCGACAAAATCCATACCGATAATGGGATCGCCGCCGATTCCCACACAGCTGCTCTGTCCCAGGCCCAGACGCGTCGTCTGCTCCACCGCCTCGTAGGTCAAGGTACCGGAGCGCGAGACGATGCCCACCCGCCCGGGGAGATGGATCGAGCCGGGCATGATGCCGATCTTGGCCTGCCCCGGGGTGATAACTCCCGGGCAATTCGGGCCGATCAGACGGACGTGCGGATGCTTGGCGAGATACTGCTTGACGAGCAGCATGTCATGCACCGGAATGCCCTCGGTGATGCAAACGATCAGTTCGATCCCGGCTGCCGCTGCTTCGATGATGGCATCGGCAGCGAAGGGCGAAGGCACATAGATCACCGTCGCCTCGGCCCCGGTCGCAGCTGCCGCCTGCGCCACGGTGTCAAAGACCGGCAGACCCAGATGCTCGCTGCCCCCCTTGCCCGGCGTCACGCCGCCCACCATGCGCGTACCGTAGGCGATGGCCTGTTCCGAGTGGAAGGTACCCTGCTTACCAGTAAAGCCCTGGCAGATGACGCGGGTATCGTGGCGAAGAAGAATGCTCATGAGTGAATCCCGAAATAGAGTAGCAAGGCGATGATGATCAACTCGCCGATAACCAGAAAGAGGAGCAGGGGTCGGCGCCGAGGCAGCCCACGTTGCTCAATGAGCGCCCGCAATTCTGCAACTTCGCGGCGTAGGGCATGCAGATCATCGGCCTGGGCCAGATCCTTGAGGCGCTCTTCGAGGACCTGATCGACAATGACCGCCGTTCCTGCCAGGTTTTCTGCCGTTTTGCGATCCGCGCCACGTTTGACATAGGTTTCCGCCAGACGCGAGATCAGCGGCCCGGAGTGCCGCAGCAGGGGCCAGAGCTTCTGCAACCAGACGACATTGATGTCCACATCAAGCCTGGGCGGCCTCTACCGCCTTGCACGCCGCATCGGTCAAGCCCTCGGCGACGATCATGCGCAGCCCGCTCTCCCGCAGCATCGCCATCCCCTCCTCCTTCTTGGTGCCTTCCAGACGCACCACCACCGGCAAGTGGATACCCACCTCGCTGGCGGCCTGGATGATACCCTGGGCGAGAAGATCGCAGCGAGTGATGCCGCCAAAAATATTGACCAGGATGGCCTTTACCCGCTGGTCGGAGAGGATAAGTTTGAAGGCCTGGGTCACCTTGTCGGCGGCCGCCCCCCCACCAACATCGAGGAAATTGGCCGGTTCCCCGCCATGCAGCTTGATCAGATCCATGGTAGCCATGGCCAGCCCTGCGCCATTGACCATGCAACCGATATTGCCATCGAGGGAGATGTAATTCAGACCAAACTGCCGCGCCGTGATCTCCCGCGGGTCCTGCTGAGTGGAATCAAAAAGTTCATCGGACTCGGGGTGGCGGTAAAGGGCGTTATCGTCCATCACCACCTTGGCATCCAACGCGAGAACCTTGCCCTCTTGCGTCAGGGCCAGCGGGTTGACCTCCACCATCTGCGCATCCAGCCGCCGCGCCAGTTGGTACATGCCCTGCATGACCTTGACCAATTGTTGCACCGCCGCCGCCGGCAAACCCCAGGCAAAGCCCAGGTCCCGCGCCTGGTAGGGCAGGAAGCCGATACCGGGATCAAGGACGATGCGCTGGATTGCCTCGGGACGCGTTGCTGCCAGCGTTTCGATCTCCATACCTCCCTCGGCCGAGGCGATGAAGGTCAGGCGTGCTGCCGCCCGATCCACCAGCAAGGCAAGATAGAATTCGCGCGCAATCTGACTGGGTTCCTCGATGAGCAGAGCGGCGACATGCTGCCCTTCCGGGCCAGTCTGGACCGTCACCAGGCGTTTTCCCAACAAGGACTGGGCCGCCGCCTCCACTTCCGCGATGCTGTGTACCCGCTGCACACCACCGGCCTTGCCCCGGCCACCGGCGTGCACTTGTGCCTTCAGCACCCAGTCACCACCACCCAGGGCGCGGGCCTGATTGACGGCTTCCTTGACGGAAAACGCCGGTATCCCTTTGGGTACCGGCACCCCTTCTTCAGCCAGCAGACGCTTGGCCTGATATTCATGCAGATTCAATGGGTCATGCCTCAATGCGACGACAGAGCGCCGCGGTGAATTCGCTGGTGGACAGCCCCGCCTGGCCCTGCAGACTGGCGAGGTCACCGGTCACTTCTCCTGCGGCAATACCACCTTCCATTGCCGCCGTGATGACTTGCGCCGCCTCCGTCCAGCCGAGATGCTCCAGGAGCATCACCCCGGAAAGAATCAGCGAGCTGGGATTGGCCTTGCCCTGCCCGGCGATATCGGGTGCGGTACCATGGGTGGCCTCGAAGATGGCGTGGGTATCGGAGAGATTGGCCCCGGGCGCCATGCCAATCCCCCCCACCTCCGCTGCCAGGGCATCGGAGATATAGTCGCCGTTGAGATTCAAGGTGGCGACCACGTCATAATCCTGTGGGCGCAGGAGGATCTGCTGCAGGAAATTGTCGGCGATGACATCCTTGATGATCAGCTTGCCGGCTGCCAGCGCCGCCCCTTCCGCGGCCATGGCGGCGTCCTTGCCCTCGGCCTTGGCGATGGCCGCTTTCTGCCTCCCGGTGAATACCTGGTCGGCGAACTCCCGCTCGGCCAGGGCATAGCCCCAATCGCGGAAGCCACCTTCGGTGAATTTCATGATGTTGCCCTTGTGCACCAGGGTCACCGACTTGCGCCCATGTTGCAGGGCATAGGCGATGGCGCGGCGAATGAGGCGCTCCGATCCCGCCTGCGATACCGGCTTGATGCCAATGGCCGAACTCTCCGGGAAGCGAATCTTTTTGACCCCCATCTCGTTTCGCAGAAAGGCGATGACCTTGGCCACTTCGGAGCTTCCTGCGGCCCACTCGATACCGGCGTAGATGTCTTCCGAGTTTTCCCGGAAGATCACCATGTCGACATCTTCCGGACGCTTCATCGGGCTCGGCGTGCCGGCAAAATAGCGCACCGGCCGCTGACAGACATAGAGATCGAGATCCTGACGCAGGGCGACGTTGAGACTGCGGATGCCACCGCCCACCGGTGTCTCCAACGGGCCCTTGATGGCCACATGGTAGCGCTGAATAGCGGCCATGGTTTCCTCGGGCAGATACACGCCCGCGCCAAATTTCGCGACGGCCTTCTGCCCCGCATAGAGCTCCTGCCAGTCGATACGACGTGCAGCGCCATATACCTTGGCAACGGCAGCATCGAGCACCTGGCGCATGGCCGGCGTGACATCGACCCCAATTCCGTCCCCCTCAATGAAGGGAATGACCGGCTCGTTGGGAACCACGATTTTTCCCTTTTCGTAGCGGATCGCCGTGCCACTCATGCCGTCTTCTCCAATTGCTCACTGGCCCAGGACAAGGCGCCACCCTTGCGAATCAGTTCCAGGTCACGCTCGCTGGCCAACTGCGGCTGTACAGTAATCTCGATGCCCTGACTGAGGTCCTGCAACAGCCGTGTCTGGCCCAGGCCCAAGCCACGGATGTCTAATGCCAGCTCGTCACCGGCCTGCACCTTCTCATAGTCGGCGGCATTGACGAAGGTCAGCGGCAGAATGCCGAAGTTGATCAGGTTGGCGAGGTGGATGCGCGCAAAGGACTGCACCAATACCGCCTTCACCCCCAGATAGCGGGGCGCCAGGGCCGCATGTTCCCGGCTGGAGCCCTGACCATAGTTGTGCCCAGCAACGATGAAGCCGCCGCCGGAACTCTTAGCCCGACTGGGAAAGCTTTCATCGACCACATGAAAGACATACTCCGAAATGGCTGGCAGGTTGGAACGCAGAGGCAGGACCTTGGCCCCTGCCGGCATGATGTGATCGGTGGTGATGTCATCACCCAGGCGAATGAGAACGGAACCGCGAATTTCGTCGGGTGCCGCATGATTCACCGGCAACTTGGCAATATTGGGGCCACGCAGCACCTCCACCTTGTCCGGCTCGCCCGCGGGAGCCACGATCATGCGGTCGTCCACCAGGAACTGCCCAGGCAAATCCACCTGGATGGGCGCCATACCCAGATCGCGGGGGTCGGTGATCACGCCCGTCAGGGCGCAGGCAGCGCAGGTCTCGGGACTGGCGAGGTACACCGAAGCATTCTTGGTGCCAGAACGACCGTAAAAATTGCGGTTGAAGGAGCGGATAGAGACCCCTTCGCTGGGCGGCGCGAAGCCCATACCAATGCAGGGACCGCAAGCCGATTCCAGGATGCGCGCACCAGCGCTAATAAAATTGAGCAGGCCGCCATCCCGGGTAACCATCTCCATGACCTGCCGGGAACCCGGCGAGATTCCCAGACTCACCCCTTCCGCAACCACCTTGTCCTTGAGCATGGCAGACACCGTCATCAGATCAGTATAAGACGAGTTGGTACAGGAACCGATCGCTACCTGCGCCACCGGCGTACCGGCTACCTCGCGCACGGTCTTGACGTTGTCCGGACTATGCGGACAGGCAATCAGCGGCTCCAGGGTATCGAGATCGATCTCCAGGATCTCGTCATAGCTGGCGCCAGCATCCGCCACCCACTCCGACCAATCGGCCTCCCGGCCCTGCGCCTTGAGATAGGCGCGGGTAACCCCATCGCTGGGGAAGACGCTGGTGGTGGCCCCCAGTTCGGCACCCATATTGGTAATGGTGGAACGTGCCGGCACCGACAGACTGGCGACGCCCGGGCCAAAATACTCGAAGACCTTGCCCACGCCGCCCTTAACGGTCTTGCGGCGCAGCACTTCGAGGATGATGTCCTTGGCGCTGACGAAAGGCTGCAGGCGGCCAGTCAGTTTGACGCCGATCACCTGCGGCATGTTGAGATTGAAGGCCAAACCGCCCATGGCCAGGGCGATGTCGAGCCCACCGGCGCCAATGGCGAGCATGCCGGCGCCGCCGGAGGTAGGAGTGTGCGAGTCGGAACCGAGCAGGGTACGCCCCGGCTTGGAGAAGCGTTCCAAGTGCACCTGATGGCAGATACCATTGCCGGGACGGGAGAAATGGATTCCATACTTGGCAGCGAAACTCTGCAGGAAGCGGTGGTCATCGGCGTTCTCGAAGCCAGACTGCAACATATTATGATCGACATAGGATACCGACAGTTCGGTGCGCACCTTTGGCAGTCCCAGCGCCTCGAACTGCAGGTACGCCATGGTACCCGTGGCATCCTGGGTCAGGGTCTGGTCGACGCGGATCGAGATGGGACTGCCGGCCTGCAACTCACCACTAACGAGGTGAGCGGCGATGATTTTCTGCGTGACGTTGTGGGCCATAGCGAAACTCCTTTTCAAGGCGGCAATCCATAAGAAACGATAATGACAAAAGCGGCCGCCTACGCCAAGGGGCAATCATACCCAATCCTGCGCCCGCCGCAGGCGCCGCAAGGTCTCTTCTCGCCCCAACACCGCCAAGGTCTGATCGAGGGGCGGGGAGACGGCGCAGCCCGCAACCGCCACTCGCAGCGGTTGCGCCACCTTGCCCAACTTACCTTCTGCATGTTCTTGCGCCAACGCCTGCAACACCGTATGCACGGCGCCAGCCGTCCAGTCCGTGACCTGCTCCAAGGCGTGCCGCGCCGCCTGCAGCAACGCCCCCTGCCCAGCGAGATGTTTGCTGCGATCCTTTTCCTCTGCCGTTTCCGGTGCCACATAAAACATCTTTGCGGCAGCGGCCATATCCACCAGGGTCTTCGCACGCTCCTGCAAAAGAGGGACGACCTTCGCTAACGCAGGACCAGCGGCGATTGCCGCGTCGTCCAATCCCACCAAATAGGGACGCAGCTGCCGCGCCAGCTCCTCGGCCGACAGGGTCTGCAGATGCTGGGCATTGAGCCATAGCAACTTTTCGGGATTGAAGGCAGAAGCGGCCTTGTGTACCTCCCCGATACGGAAATGCTCGATCATCTCCGCGCGGCTGAAGACTTCCTGATCGCCATGGGACCATCCCAGGCGCACCAGGAAGTTAAGCAGGGCATCCGGGAGAAAACCCTGCTCGCGATATTCCAGCACGCTGACCGCGCCATGGCGCTTGGACAGCTTCTGTTTGTCCGGCCCGAGAATCATTGGCACATGGGCATACTGCGGGACACTGGCACCCAGGGCCTGCAGGATCTGCATCTGCCGCGGGGTATTGTTGAGGTGATCATCACCGCGGATGACCTGGGTGATACCCATATCCCAGTCATCCACGACCACACAGAAATTGTAGGTGGGGGTACCATCCGAGCGGGCAATGACCAAGTCATCCAGCTCGCTATTTTGGAACACCACCCGCCCGTGCACCAGATCCTCGACCACGGTTTCGCCGCTGTCGGGGCTGCGAAAGCGGATGACGGGAGAGACGCCCGGACGGGCCTCCTGACGCTGCCGGCAGCGACCGTCGTAGCGAGGTTTCTCGCCGCGTGCCCGCTGCTCTTCCCGCATGAGATCCAGTTCTTCCTTGCTGCAATAGCAATGGTAGGCGGTACCGGCCGCCAGCATCTGCGCCAGCACCTCGCGATAACGCTCCATCCGCTGCGTCTGATAGAACGGACCTTCGTCCCAATCCAGACCCAACCACTGCATCCCCTCCAGGATGGCGGCGGTGGCTTCGGGCGTCGAGCGTTCGAGGTCCGTATCCTCGATGCGCAAGATGAACTGGCCCTGCTGTTGACGCGCATGCAACCAGGAGAAGAGCGCGGTACGCACTCCACCAATATGCAGGTAACCAGTGGGACTGGGGGCAAAACGGGTACGCACGGTCATCGAGTCTGAATCCTTATCTTGCTTCTGTACGAGTAGCGGGGCCCATCATATCAGGCTTGTACCCTGCGCCACACTGCGCGACAGAATTGCCGCATTTTGCCGGGCATCGATAGGAAATTTTGATAGTCCATAATTAGCATTGACGAGCATCGATGGACCCCCTAGTATCAGCCGCATGGTCCTCGCGGGGATCGTCCCAGCTTTTTGTTTACATTTGCGAAAAATCTGCAGATTTGGTAAGGATGCACAACCGGGGCCTCCTCACCAAAGAAGGAGTAGTATGCGAAAGTCGGTCATCGTCCTATCCACGAGCTGCGCGCTGCTGGGGTCACCACTCACCTGGGCCAGCAACAGCGCGGCCTCCTCACCAGCCAATCATGATCAGCAAGAATCCCTTTCCCAGTTGATCGCCAAACTGCAAAGCAGCAGTCCAGCCCTGCAAGAGCCCAACACGAATGCGCAGGGAGCCGTTCCAGAGACGGTTGGTGACAGCTCGCAGCTCCTGCAGGAATTCCGCAGCCTGCAGCGCAGCGACGTGGAGCTGCAAAGCGCGCAGGAGAGCATCTGGGCCGACCTGGTGGATGGTTTTCGTATCAGCGATGTCTCCCGTCCGCGGGTAGCCAAGTGGCGCAGCTGGTTTTTGCAGCATCAGGGCAAGCTAGAGGAGATCCTCCACAACTCCAGCCCCTTCTTGTACTACGTTGCCAATGCGGTGCACGAACGCGGCCTGCCAATGGAGCTGGCGTTGCTGCCTGCCATCGAGAGCGGCTACAACCCCAAGGCGTATTCTCCGGCAGCCGCAGCGGGGCTTTGGCAGTTCATCCCCGGCACTGCTAGAAACTTCGGTCTACAGAATACCCGCTGGGGCGACCCCCGCCTCAGCCTTACGGCCTCCACCAATGCCGCCCTCGATTATCTCTCCTATCTCTACAATTACTTTGGCGGCAACTGGCTCCTTGCCATCGCCGCCTATAATGCCGGTCAGGGTACCGTCTCGGCGGCCATACAGCAGAATGTGGCAAATGGGCAACCTACCGACTTCTGGGATCTGAACCTGCCAAACCAGACGGAAAACTACGTTGCCGAGTTACTCGGGCTGGCCCAAGTGATTCAGAATGCCCAGGCTTACCACATTGCCCTGCCAAGCATCCCCAACACCGCGCATATCGCCTTGGTGAATACACCGCGGCGGGTCAATTTGCAGGTTGCGGCGCAGTTGATGAACGTTTCCGTGACCGAGCTACAACACCTGAATGCCGGGCTGAGTTACGGGGTGGCGCCAGCCGGTTACTCGCTGGTCGTCCCCAAGGACAAGGCGAAAACCCTGCGCACTGCCCTGCTGCAGATGCCAGAACCGGAAACTCCGACGCCCGCTCCGATAGCGAGTCCAGTGCCAGCCGTCGCCGTACAGACCGCACGGCCTACTCCCGCCGTGCATTACACCTCTGTACGATCTGGCGAAACCCTGTCCCAGATTGCCCTTCGGACTGGCGTTTCCGTGCGTGATCTCGAACACTGGAATCATTTGCGCTCGGGCCGCTTCCTGCAGGTGGGGCAACGACTCATCATCTATGGCGGCAAACCTATGGCCGTCGCCAGCGGGTACGCGCCACGCAGTATCACCGTGCGTCCCGGCGAGAGTCTCTGGCAGCTGGCACAACGCGCCGGAGTCAGCGTAAGCGCCCTGGCCAGCGCCAACGACATGAGCACGCGCAGCATCATCCACCCCGGGCAGAAACTGCGGCTACCTGGCACGCATTTGCAAGAGGCTACCTATACCGTCGCCCAAAGCGGTGGCAGCATTCGCGTGCGACCCGGTGAAACCCTCTGGCAGATTGCCCAACGAGCTGGTGTGAGCGTATCCGCTATCGCATCCTACAACGGTTTGCATAGCAAGAGCATGTTGCATCCCGGACAGGTATTGCGCCTCCCCGCCCGCGGGACGGAGGTGGCTGCGTTGAGTCCGCAGCAAGAACGGTTGGCCAGTGCCCCGCATGCTACCACCTACGTCGTCCGCCCCGGCGACACCGTCTGGCAGATTGCGCAGCAATTTCACGTCTCACCCCACGCCCTGGTGCAGTGGAATCGCCTGGCTTCGGCGAGCGACCTGCAGCCCGGCAAACATCTCACCATTTTCCTGCGTTGACAGGGACACTCGGAGCATCCACAGACTATGGGTTTTTTACAGAGTAAACAGGCTTTGGTAGTCGGCGTTGCCAACGAACGTTCCATTTGCTGGGGCATTGCCCAGGCGCTGGCACGGGAGGGGGCGGAGGTCCTCTTGACCTACCAGAGCGAACGCACCAAAAGCCGGGTGGAAGACCTAGCGGCGCAGATCCAGGCGCCGGCACCCCTGGCCCTGGATCTGATGGACGAGGCGCAGGTACGTACCGTCGTCGACGACCTGCAGCAACGTTGGGGAGGCGTGGATATCGCCATCCATGGTGCGGCCTTTGCACCCAAGAACGAGCTGTCCGGAAACTACGCGGACGTCACTACCCGAGAGGGTTTTCGCATTGCCCACGAAGTGTCGTCCTACAGCTTTACCGCCATGGCCCAAGCCCTGCGTCCATTGATGCAGGGACGCCACGGCGCCCTCCTCTCTCTCAGCTATCTGGGCGCCGAACGGGCAATGGCCAATTACAATATCATGGGACTGGCCAAGGCCAGTCTGGAGGCAGGTGTACGCTACTTGGCGTACTCCCTGGGGCCTGAGGGGATTCGGGTAAACGCTATCTCTGCCGGGCCCATCCGCACCCTGGCAGCCAGCGGCATCAGCGAATTTCGCAGCATCCTCGACCACTATGCCGCGCATGCCCCGCTGCGACGCAACGTGACACAAGAGGAAGTCGGTAATGTCGCCGCCTTCCTCTGCTCGGATCTCGCCTCGGGCATCACCGGGGAAATCACCTACGTCGACGCCGGCTACAACATCGTCGGCTTCTAGGCGCGGCGCTTTTCCACCTCGGCCAGCATCGCCTCGAAGGCATTAGAGAAGGCCTCCAAGCCCTCCTTCTGTAACTGGGGGGCGACCTGGCCATCGAGGTCGACCCCAAGAGACGCGAGATCAGCCAGAGTCTGCTCTGCCGCATCGAGGTCATGAGCGATGGTCTGCCCTAACTTTCCATGCTCTCGCAGCTTGGCCAGGGTGGCATCGGGCAGGGTGTTGATGGTCTCTGGCCCAATCAGGGGCTCGACATAGAGCAGATCGGAATAGGCAGGATTTTTGGTGCTGGTGCTGGCCCAAAGCAGATATTGTGGCCGCCCGCCGGCTGCCTTGAGGCGAGAAAAGCCCTGACCGTGGAAGGTCTCCCGATACAGCGCATAGGCTTTCTTGGCCAGCGCCACTGCGGTTTTGCCCCGCAGCCGCAATGCCTCTTCCGTACCAATTTTTTCCAGCTGCTGATCCACCAGCGTATCGACGCGCGACAGGAAAAGGCTGGCGACGGCCTTCACCCGTCCAGGCTCACCGCCGGCATCGATCCATGCCACCAGACCTTCCTGGTAGGCAGCGAATACCTCGCGCACGTGCCGCAGGCCAAACATCAGCGTCACATTCACAGAAATGCCGCGACTGATGAGGGTGCGCAGCGCAGCGATGCCTGCGGGGGTAGCGGGAACCTTGATCAGGAGATTTTCGCGCTGGACGATGCTGCGTAAACGCTCCGCCTCGACAACGGTGGCAGCCTCGTCCATCGCCAGCCGGGGGGACTCTTCCCAACTCACCCAACCATCATCCCCTTGGGTAGCCACATGGGTGGCCTGCAGCAGATCGCAGGCCATTTGCAGATCGACCTTTACCATCTCTTCATAAAGGCGCTCCGCCGACTCCGCCGGACGCGCCAAATCTTCTTGATAATATGGGCTCTCGTGAATGGCCTTCTGGAAAATGCTGGGATTGGAGGTCACCCCGGAAACACCGTCCTCGGCAATGTAACGGGCAAGAATGCCGTCGTGAATCAGAGTACGAGAGAGATTGTCGAGCCACAGACTCTGCCCCAAGCGTGCATGCACTTCGCGTAAATCAGCCATTACCTTTCTCCTTGCGGACCACTATGCCTACCAGTCTAGCGCAGAAACCGATTCGACAACGGATTGCGGATGACACTGAATTGCCGCGCGGCCACCCTCGGCGACGAGCTCCGGCAGGCCTTCCCACTGTTCGCGCCGCGACAGGGCACGCAACAACATCGGTAGATTCAGCCCATAAATCACCCGTGCCCAGGGGTTAGTCCAAGTCTTGGGCAGGGCGTTGGCGGGGCTGGCACCGAGAATATCACAGAGAATCAGCAGCGGACGGTCCGGCCCGGCGGCATCGATCAGCTCCTGCAGGCGAGCACGCAGGGGCGCAAGATCATCGCCAGCAGGGGACAGGGAAAGCAAGGCCGCGGGACGATCGCCATAGATGTGTTCGACCACTGCCAGCAGCGCCTCGCCAAGACCGGCATGGGTAAGCAAAGCCACCTGCACCAGGCTCAAGAATAGCGCTCCTGAATATCGAGCTCGCGATGCTCGACCAAGACCTCCTGCCCATCCCGCGCTAGGGATCGCGCCAAGGATTCGACCATGTAGACGCTACGATGTTTGCCACCGGTACAGCCCAGGGAAATGGTGACATAATTTCGGTGGTCGCGAGCAAAAGGCGGTAGCCACTCCTGCAAAAAGGCCTCCAGACTGCTGCGCGCCCTCTGCACGGCATCCTGATGGTCAAGGAATTCCCGCACAGCGGCGTCGCGCCCGGTCAAAGACCGCAGTTCGGGCTCGTAATGGGGATTGGGCAAGGCGCGCAGGTCGAAGACAAAATCGGAATCGGCAGGTACCCCGTTGCGGAAAGCAAAAGACTGCAGCAGCAAGATCAGACCCTGCACCCGCGCCACCTGAGCCCAGGCCTGCACACGCAGCCGCAAGGAGTGACTGCGAACCTGCGAGGTATCCAGCACACGATCGGCCAGGCGCGCCAAGGGAGCCAGAAGGATGCGCTCGCGCGACAAGACCTGATGCAGCGCGGCTCCTGGGGCTGCTTCCTGATCACTGAGGGGGTGGCGGCGCCGGGTCTCACTGTACCGGCGTAACAGCGTTTCTTCATCCGCATCGAGAAAGAGTATACGCGGTTGCAGACCGCATTCCTGCGATATCTGCTGTAATGCCTCGGGCAATGCGTCGAGAAAGGTGCGATTGCGCACATCGATACTCACGGCAACCCGCGGCGGAGCCAATTGGTGGTGCGCCAATTCCTGCAACAAGGAACCCAGGAGGGTGGCGGGCAGATTGTCTACACAAAAGTAGCCAAGGTCTTCGAGTGCCTGCAAGACGGTCGTCTTACCGGAACCGGACAGCCCCGTAATGATGACAAAATCACCAGCGGCGCTCACAGCTTGTGGCCTACCGCACGGGTTTGTTGATCAAAAAGCGCCAACATATCCACACCGGCTTCACGCAGGTACTGCGCTCGTGCTGCCGCCTCCACGAGTACCGCAAGATTGCGTGCAGCACTGACGGGCAGGCGCAAGCGTGGAAAGGGCACTCCGAGAATGTCCCAGTGGTCTACCTGGCCCTGCAAACGATCGACGTCGGCCAGTTCCATTTCCGCCATATCACGAATCTCGACCACCAAGCGCAGTCGCTTGGAATCGATCACGGAAGAGGCACCGAAAAGATGGCGAATATTGATGATCCCCAGCCCACGCACCTCCATGAAATCCTGCAGGGCTGCGGGGCAATGGCCAGTGACCACCCCCGGCGCTTCGCGAATGCACAGCACGCTGTCGTCGGCGATCAGGCGGTGATGGCGACTCACCAACTCCAGGGCCAGCTCGGACTTGCCAATGCCGGCCTCCCCCTGAATGAGGATTCCCACCCCGAGCACGTCAACCAACACCCCATGCAGCAGACAGCGCGGCGCCAGCTCGCGTTGCAGATATTGCTGCACGCGCACCAAGATCCGCCGGGCGGGAAGCGCCGAGACGAGGATACTCACCCCTTCGTCCATCAAGCTCGCCAGCCAATCCGAAGCTGGCTGTACCCCTTCCGCCAGAACGAGGATGCGCAATCGCTGCACGTGATAGATCTGCTCGGGATGACTATGCAGGTAGTCCAGCTCTGCCTGCCCCAAGATCTGCACCGGGTGCGAGCGAATGAAGCTGAGAAATCCCACTAGCGCCGCACCATCACTACTGTGCTGCGAGTCCACACGCAGCAGCGTTTGCGCAGCCGCATGCAGGATCGTCCAGCCAAGTTCAGTAGCCAGGTCGGAAGCCATCTGGGAAAAACTGACGCTGCGATCCATACCGTCCAACCCCATGCAAACGGCGCGAACATCGCTACCGAAAACGGGTACGCCTCAAGCAACTAGCAGAGCGCGAAAGGCATCCACATCCTGGACCTGAGCAAGCTGCTGCCGCACGGTTTCCTGCGCCAAACGCGCGGCGATATGGGACAGTAGCTCCAGGTGCTCCATAGCTTCTCCGGCGGGTACCAGCACGGCCACAAAGATATGCACGCCTTCCGCATCGGGCGCAGCAAACCCCACTGCCGTACGAGTGCGCAACGCGGCGACCGCAGCGCTGGCAAGATCCGGCAAACGCGTATGTGGCACCGCCACTCCGAAGCCCAGTGCCGTGGAACCCTGCATTTCGCGAGCCATAAGAGCGTCATAAATTTTTTGCTGAACGATTCCCGTGCTCTCACTGAGCCTCTCGGCCAGGGCCTGCAAGACCTCCGTCATACTGGCGGCCGGACTGTCGAGAAGAATCGCCTTTGCGGGGAGCGGCAAAGCAGCCATGGTCATTCGCTTTCGGTGGCAAGGACTGCAGCTACCGGACTGCTCCGATGGCGCTGCAGTTTTTCCTTGTATTGACGCACCTGACCGTCAATCTTGTCGGCCAGTTGGTCGATGGCTACGTACATGTCGGCATCACGCGCCTCGGCGTGAAAATCGTGTCCGGGAGCGCTGACAGTGATCTCCGCCACGTTGGAGAGTTTTTCGTGAGGAAGGAACTTCAACACGACCCGCCCATCGATGACGCGATCGAAGTAGTGATCAAGGCGTCCGAGTTTTTCGTGCACTCGGTTCTTGATGGCCTCGGTGAGGTCCAGGTGTTGGCCGGTGATGTGTAATTGCATGGCAAGCTCCTAGCTTTCGTTTATGGGAGTCCATCACTGCTTTACCGCTCCACTCACAGTGTAGCGCCTTGGCCGCCTTTGCAAAAGCCAAAAGCTAGAGAGCGGGAGACGTTGGCTATAAGCGGCGACGCTGGCTGGCGGGCGGAATATTGGCGGCCTCACGATACTTGGCGACGGTACGGCGGGCAATCTGAATGCCCTGCTCGGCGAGTACCTTGGCGATTTCGGCGTCGCTCAATGGATGCTGGCTATCTTCTGCCTGAACCATCTTGAGAATCACGGCGCGAATGGCGGTGGCGGAGGCCGCCCCCCCTTGGTCCGTAGCCACATGACTGGAGAAGAAATACTTAAATTCGAACAAACCGCGGGGGGTGGTCATGAACTTTTGGTTGGTGACTCGGGAGATCGTCGATTCGTGCATCTCCACGGCCTCGGCGATGTCGCGCAGGACCATGGGACGCATCGCCTCCGGCCCGTGCATGAAAAAATCCTTTTGCTGTTCAACAATCGCCGTCGCTACCTTGAGGATGGTTTCCTGCCGGCTCTGTAGGCTCTTAATGAACCAGCGCGCCTCATTGAGCTGATCCTGGATGTACCGATGCGCGGCGTCCTTGCCGCCGGACAGGCCCGCGTAATGACGATTGATACGCAGCCGCGGCATCGCCTCGGCGTTCAGTTCTACCCGCAGCCGTTTGCCTACCCAACGCACTATGACATCGGGAATGACGTATTCCGAGGCTCCAGCACCAATTTCGCTGCCGGGTTTGGGATTGAGGGCAGCAATCAGGGCGACAGCAGCGCGCAACTCCTCCTCGCGCGCATCCAGGGCCTGCGCCAGGCGGACATAGTCATGCTTGGCCAAAAGCTCGAGCTGCTCGTCGACGATGCGGCGGGCGAGGAGCAGGGCATCATCTTCTTCCTCGATCTGCTGCAACTGCAAGGAAAGGCATTCCGCCAGACTGCGGGCAGCGACCCCTGGCGGGTCAAAATCCTGAATCTGCCGCAAGATCGCTTCCAGCTCCGCCAGTGGTCGACCAGAGGTCTCCACCAGCTCGGTAAGCTCCGCGCCCAGATAGCCGGTATCGTCGATAGCATCGATGATCAACTCCGCCAGATTGCGATCATCGCTCTGGAAAAAGGTGAGGTTAGCCTGCCAGCGGAGGTAGTCCTGCAGGCTTTGTTCGCGGCTGTTGCGCGCCTCGAAATCGGGCAGATCCTCATCATTGGCCATTGCGCTTCCTGCGGCGCTGCTGCCCATGTCGAACACGTCTTCCCACTGGCTGTCGACGGGCAGTTCTTCGGGCAGACTGGTTTCCGCCGCGAGATCGAGCTGACGCTCCTCCGGTGCGGGGGATAGGCCATCACTCGCCGCCAGCTCCACGCCTTCCTCCTCATCAAGGAGTGGATTACTGTCGAGCATCATCTGCACTTCCTGCTGCAGGTCCAGGGTCGACAACTGCAGAAGGCGAATCGCCTGCTGCAACTGTGGGGTCATGGCCAGATGCTGACCGAGTTTGAGTTCGAGTCCTTGTTTCATGATTCAGATCTTGAACTGCTCTCCCAGATAGACTTCGCGCACGGCGGGATTGTCGATGAGGTCTTGCGGGCCGCCCGAGGCCAGCACCTGACCATCATGCAGGATATATGCGCGCTGGCAAATACCCAAGGTTTCACGCACGTTGTGATCGGTGATGAGGACGCCGATGCCGCGCGCACTCAGGCCGGAAATCAATTGCTGAATCTCGATCACCGAGATCGGATCAATGCCGGCGAAGGGTTCATCGAGCAGAACGAAGCGCGGGCTCATAGCCAGGGTGCGGGCAATTTCCACCCGCCGCCGTTCACCACCCGAAAGGCTTTGTCCGCGGGTGTTGCGCAGATTTTGCAGACGCAATTCGGCGAGCAGCTGCTCCAAACGCTCCTGCCGTTCTTCGCTGCTCAGAGGCAACTGTTCAAGCACTGCCAGGACATTGTCGGCGGCACTGAGCTGACGGAATACCGAGGGTTCCTGGGGAAGATAACCAAGCCCCATTCGCGCGCGCTGATGCATGGGGAGTTTGCTGACATCCTGGTCGTTGAGGTAGATCCGACCACTATCGGGGCGGATCAGGCCTACCATCATATAAAACGTCGTGGTCTTGCCAGCGCCGTTCGGTCCCAGAAGCCCCACCACCTCGCCGGCCTTCACTTCTACCGACACCCCGCGCACCACGGTGCGTCGGCGAAAGCGTTTGACCAGGGATTCCGCGCGCAGCTGGGACGTCATGGCTTGGCACTACCACCCTTGGCCGGATAGAAGACCGAGCGTACCCGCTGGCCAGGGCTTGCCGTCACGGCCGTCTGTTGGCTCTGCAAAAGATAGGTGACCTGATTCCCGCTGATCTCGTTTTTCCCCTGCCAAAGGTGAGCGTCGCCGCTGAGGATGATACGGCCGCTGCCGGGTTCATAGGTCAGCTGCTGGCCATAGCCATGGCGCTCGGCACTGGACATAGTGAAACTCACCGGGCTGCCCGTGGCTACCGCTTTCTCTACCCTACCGGCGGCGGCGTGGATGGTGAGCTGCGCGGCGTGGATGACGAGATCCCCCTGCTGCATGACGACATCACCGCTATAGATGGCTACCTGCACGGGTTTGTTCTGGCCCTGCAGCCGGTCAGCGGAAATGTGGATGGGCCCCTTGCCGAGTCCCGTATCCGGCGCGTTTGCCGCGCTGACCGAAAGCGGAACTAGACAAGACAGAAGAACGAAGCAACACTTACGGTACATAAGTTCCTCGCACCTGATGCAACAAGCGGAACTGCTCTGTTTTTACCGACGCCAACAACCCAACCCCCTGCAGGGTACTGCGCCCATGGGTCAGAAAGACCGGATCCCGGGTCTCGATCACGCCGCTCTTGGGGTCATAACGCAATCTTTCCGTACGCAGGGTGCTGTCAGCCCCCAAAGTCGCAAGCACCTGTCCCCAGGCCAGGAGCTCCTGATCGCCGTTACGCAGAAGACCATGCTCGGCCTGCAGGGCAAGGTTCCCCTGACGGCGGAAGCGTTCCAGCGAAAATCCGTTGAGAAAGGTCTGGTTGCCCTCGGGCAGATGGTAGGCATCCTGTGCATGGGCGAGTAATTGCAGTTGTCCCTGCGCGTCATACTCGCGCAGAACGACATCGCTCGCGGCCTGATCACCGTGCCGAATGCCACCATGCCAATCCACGGCAACGAAGGGTATGGATTGTTTTGGCCAAGTCAGCCACAACAGTCCTGCGCCCAGTAGGGCGAGGAACAGGAGTCCAAGCAGACGCAGGTTCATACCTGACCCAGGGCGCGCGCCACGATGCCGCTCCAATACCCCTGGACACGCAGGATTTCCTCGCTCAGTTCGCGCACTGCGCCCATACCACCCGGGCGTTGCGCGACCCAGTGCGCGCGCGCCAGGACTTCGGGGTGCGCATCAGCGGGCGCCGTAGCGAGCCCCACGCGGCCGAGAATACCGAGATCGATCAGATCATCCCCCATGTAGGCGACTTCCTCTTCCCGCCGTTGGGTGGCGAAGAGTAATTCGGTGTAGGCGACGATCTTGTCGACACTGCCCTGATACACACGCTGGATGCCGAGATCACGGGCCCGATGGGCGAGGGCCGGGGAATAGCGCGCGGTGATCAGGGCCACCTCGATGCCGCAATCCTGCAGGAGGCGGATGCCATGCCCATCGCGCACATGAAAACTCTTGCTTTCCCGCCCTTCTGCATCGAAGAGCAGGCGGCCATCGGTGAGCACCCCATCAACATCCAGGACCAACAGGCGTATCCGCGCACAGCGCTCGCTGCAATCCGTCATGCGACCCCCGCATGTAATAGATCATGCATACTGATGGCGCCCGCCAGGCGATCCTCGTCATCGACGATCAGCAATACCGCCACCCGTTCGGCATCCATCCGCGCCATCGCCTCTGCTGCCAAGGCGTCGGCGCTGATACATAACGGTTTGGGACGATAGAAATCGGCCATAGGACGTCCCCAGAGATCCTGTTGCTCGGCGAAGGCTCGGCGTAAGTCGCCATCGGTAAAGATGCCCAAAAGGTGATGATCGTCATCGACCACTGTCGTCATGCCCATGCCTTTGCCACTCATCTCCAGGATCGCTTCGTGCACCGGGGTGGAGAGCCGGACCCGCGGCAACTGCTCACCTCGGCGCATCAGGTCTTCCACCCGCAGCAATAAACGCTTTCCCAAAGCGCCACCGGGATGGGAGAGAGCAAAATCATCCGCGGAAAAACCCCGGGCACTGAGCAGGGCCATGGCCAAGGCATCACCCATGGCGAGACTGGCAGTGGTCGAGGCGGTAGGTGCCAGATTCAGCGGACAGGCCTCGCGCGCTACGGCACAATCCAAATGCACGTCTGCCCGTCGCGCCAGGGTAGAGTCCGCCTTGCCGGTAAGGGCGATCAGGGGGACGCCGATGCGTTTTACCACCGGCAGAATGGCAAGCAGCTCCGCGGTTTCGCCGGAATTGGACAGGGCCAGGAGCAGATCGGACGCGGTGAGCATGCCAAGGTCGCCATGACTGCCCTCGGCAGGGTGGAGAAAAAGGGCGGGACTCCCCGTACTGGCCAGAGTCGCGGCGATCTTCTTACCGATGATCCCGGATTTTCCCATGCCGCTGACGACAATGCGGCCCGAACAGGCAAGCAGCAATCGACAGGCTGCGACGAAGGCATCGTCGAGTCGCGCCTCGAGGCCCTCCAGTGCTTCCCGCTCCAGACGCAGGGTTTCACGGCCGGTGCGCAGCAGGAGTTCACTATTGGTGGAAGCTTCAGTCATTGCTACGACTCGCCTCATAGGCAATCCGACACTCGGGATGCGCCCCCATCACCTTGTCGACGTCAGCAAAGCTGCTCTGCTGCAAGAGTTCCCAACATTTCAGATTGACGGCGGCCAGCTCTCGCGGGTGCTGACGATACCAGGCCACCGATCCACTCTCCGGGCTACCACTGAGGATCTGCGGGCGATCGGCCCAGAACAGTAGAACGAACAGGGCGACTGCCCCTAGAAAAATGAGCCCATAAACGATCTTCATCGACGCGCAAACCCGCGAACCACATTTCTCACTCGATCTCTTCCCCATACTGTGTATTCAGAAGCGCTACCAGCCGCTCCTCACGTTTCTGGAGATCGGCGAGCAAATTTTCGGCCAAATTATCCCACAAGCCGCGCAAAGGCACGAGTGCCGCCCCAGCTTCCATCTCCTGCAGGAGCTCGGCGACCTTGTCGAGACTCTCCCGCAACTGCAGACCGCTACTCAGGCAATTCTTGATCCGTTCGCGCGGGTGCGGGATCCAGGAACGATCCGCACTGTAAGAGCGTATTTTTTCTCCACACTCCAGAATACGCCGCCGCAGCTTGCCCAGAGCGCCGATCTTGCTGCTCTTTAGTTCGCCCCACAGCGCCAGATCCATCGCCGCCAACCAGTGCTCGCGCCACTCCTGTACCTGGGCAACACTTGGCTGCACCCAGATGGTCACTTCCGCTTCGTCAAAGGCCACTACGCTCCTCCATAGTGCAGGCGGGCGGCCTGCAAACGCTCCGGCGTACCAACGTCACACCAATATCCTTGCTGAAGATAAGCACGGAGAAGACCTTTCGCCACCCATTGTCGCAGCCATGGTGCCAGGGGCGCGGGGCCGCTCGGAAAATTCGCCAGCCAGGCAGCGTCCAGAAGGGCAAGGCCAGAATAGGTGTAGGTCGGCGGCCCTGCAGCGGGCACTGTCACGCGTCCTTTCTCCATGGCGAAATCACCTTCGGGATGGTGCGCGGGGTTATCCACCATAACCAGGCCCGGATCGCCGGCCAACAACTGCGCCAGGGGATGCTCCGTGCAAATGTCGCCATTGAGCAGAAGAAACGGGGCATTTTCCAGACGCTCGCGCAGGGCGATGAGTGCTCCTCCGGTTTCCAGGCGCTGCGCCCTTTCGTCGCTATACTCCAGCGACATCCCTTGCCACTGCCGGCCCAGGAAGCGCGGCAACAGGGCTCCCAAATGCGAGAGATTGATGAAGATCCGTTCCACTCCGGCGGCGGCCAGATGGTCCAGGTGGCGGACGATGAGCGGACGCCCGGCAACGCTCAACAGCGGCTTGGGGAGAAAGTCGGTGCGCGGGCGCAGGCGCTCACCCCGCCCGGCTGCGAGGATCACCGCCTGTCGCATGGCGACCAGCCCTGGAACAGGGGCACGAAGCACCGCCAGGCCTCCTGCCCGGCAAGCAGGTCCTCGACGTAGGCCCAAAAGCGTGGCAACAATTCGAGATATCCGCTCTTGCCATCGCGGTACGCCAAGCGGCAAAAAATACCGAGGATTTTCAGATTACGTTGTAGCGCCATGACCTCTACCTGCACGCGAAATGCCTCGCCGTCGGGGACGGCCAATCCGTGTCGCTGCAGCAGGCAGCGATATTGCTCGATCCAGCCATCGCGCCGTGCCCGTCCCCAGTCCCAGTAACGATCCCAGAGCAGGGAGGCAAGATCGTAGGTCCACGGCCCAAGCACGGCGTCCTGAAAGTCGATCAGTACCGGCGCGCCGACGGGCCGCAGCAGGAGATTACGGGCATGGAAATCGCGGTGTACCCAGATGCTGGGCTGCTGACGCGCTCCGTCCCGCAAAGCGGAAAACAGCATGCCGATCTGATCCTGCTCGGCACTCGACAAGGTAATACCGAGATGCCGCCGGAGATACCAGTCGGGGAAGAGCGACAGCTCCTGCTGCAGCCGCTGCGCATCATAGGGCGGAAAGGGCGGGCGGAGAACCCTATCTTGCGCTGCCGCCGCCAAGCCCAGCAGCAGGGGGAATACCCTGGCCATAATGGCATCCGGCGACTCACCCGCATCCAGCGCGCTCTTGAGGTCACGGGAACCCAAATCCTCCTGCAGGAGCAGACGATACCGCAGAGAAACCGCAAGGATGCGCGGCACGGGCAGGCCCGCCTCGGCAAAGCGATGCTGCACGCGCAAGAAGGGTAAGAGCTCGTCGGCGTGGGGCACCTGTGCCAGGACGCGTTCACCAGGTGCCCGCCAATAGCGGCGCGCGCTGGCATCGCCAGGAATCGGCTGCAGAGTGGTCGGCTCGACGCCATGGGTACGCAAGAAGCGTTCGGCGGCGGCACCGAGCTGAGGAAGGTGGCTGGGAGATTGCGACATACGCGCATTCTGTGCGATTTTACGCGCCTATGCCTAGCCCTGGGACATGCTCGATGGCCGTCGGCCGGTTACGCCCGCGGCGCTGGTCCCTGACCTGCGCGGCAGCGGTCTTCTGCGCTTTTGCCTCGCCGGCCTGGGCGCAGGATGGGCCGGTGACCCTCTACGCCGACCAGATTCAGGGCCTGGGCAGCGGCCAATGGACGGCCTCGGGTAATGTGGAGGTGCTCTACGGCGATCGTCGCCTCTATGCCCATCAGGCCCATTACGACGAGAAGAAGGACGAGATCATCGCCAAAGGGCAGGTACGCCTGGTCAGCCCCGGAATCGTCACCAATGCGCCGGAGGCAACCCTGAAGATCCACAGCAATCAGGGTATCGTTCTCCATCCGCGTTTCCTGCTGCCGAGTCAGGATGGCCATGGACAGGCGAGCAGCGGGCAGGAGCTTGGCAAGAATCACTACCGCCTCAACGAAGCCTGCTACACCACCTGCCACGGGCATGTCCCGGCCTGGCAGATCTACAGTCAGCAGCTGGATCTCAACCAGAACGACCAATACATCAGTACCTACAACAGCACCCTGAATGTCTACGGCCTTCCGGTCCTCTGGCTGCCCTATTTCAGTTTTCCGCTGCAGCGCCATTCCGGATTTCTGCCACCCACCATTGGCAGTTCCACCATCAATGGTTTTACCCTGGGCATTCCCTACTATTTCGACATCGCCAGCAATCTGGATGACACCCTCACTGTAGAAGGACTGACCAAGCGCGGCGTATTGCTACAAAACCAGTTCCGTTACCTGGAGCCCGACTATAGCGGACAGTTGCTTCTCGCTTTGCTGCCCCACGACAAGCTCACCGGCAGCAATGTCTGGGCGGTATCCTGGCAGCACCAGCAGAATCTGGGCGATGGTTTTGCGCTCTCGGTCAACTACAATCGCGTCAGCTATCGGAATTTCCTCGCTGATCTCTCCGGGGTTACCGGCTTCAACGGCGGGTACATCGGCGGGGTCGGCAATGCGCCATATCTGACCTCCACCGGCGCCATCAGCTATGGCAATCGGCATCTGCAGGCGGGTGTCATGCTGCAGGGCTATCAGGAACTGCTCCAAGGAGAAGCTGCGCCCTATGCGCAACTTCCCTATGTCTACGCCAATGGCTATTGGCGCCTGGGCAGAACCGGCTATTTCGATTGGCGCAGCAACTTCAATTATTTCTATGCCAGCACCGGCCCTATTGGCCAGCGTCTCGACCTCACCCCAACCATCAGTTGGAAATGGAGTCGCGCCTGGGGCTACCTGGAACCGCAGGGCGGCTCTATTTCAGCCATTACCAGATCCAGCGCAATGGCCCTTACGCCCGCGTCAGCAACCGCAGTCTGCCCGCCCTAAGCCTGCGCGGCGGTCTCAACTTCGTTCGCGATGCCCAGGATGGCAGCAGTATCGTCCTGCATCCCATGTTCAAATACCTGTTTATCCCCCTGCAGGCACAGAACCAGATCCCGAATTTCGATTCCAGCACACCCTTCCAGAATTATGATTCCATCTTTACCGACAACTCGCTATTTGACGGCAGCGATCGGATCAACGCGGCCAATCAGTTGGCCTATGGCCTGGAGGGATCGGGCTACAATCCCAATGGACGGGAAGTCTGGAGCGCCGCCATCGGCCAGATCCAGTATTTCAACCGGCGGCAGATCGACCTTGCCGGCAATATCGTGGCGCAGAACAGCCGCTCCAATTATTTCTGGCAGGCCCAGTACGCGCCCCGGGCCAATCTCAATTTCCTCGCCAGCTCCGAAACCGACTCCGACTGGCGGCGTTTCGAGCGCATGGATTTCCGCGCGCAATGGTTGGCCCACAATGGGACGGTGCTCAATCTCGATTATCGCTATACGCGCAACTACGTGGATCAGGCGGGCGTCTCTGCAGCGCTTCCCATCGGCAAGCAGTGGCGGGTTCTGGGCAGCTACCAATATGATGTTCAGAATAACAAGCCCTTGGAGGAGCTGGTCGGGATCGGCTATGATGGCGGTTGCTGGACGGCTCAACTGATGATGTTCCACCAGATTCTGCTGGGGGGGCAGACGAACAACGCCGTCTACCTGGAAATCGTGCTGCGCGGTTTGACCAGCATTGGCAATAGTTCCAACGGTTTCCTCGATCAATACGTGCCCGGCGCCAGCATGGAGTTCTGATGTCTCGATACCGCTCTGCCCTTTTCCTCGCTGCTTTGGCTAGCAGTTGCTCTGCCTGGGCCACAACCCCTTTTGTCAACCGGGAGACACTCCTGGCTGCACCCCCGCCGTCGCGGGTCTTTTCTGCCCGCTCCACGGTGGCAGCGCAAGCCGCGCCCCTGCCACAGAACCTCGACACCCTCAACAAGGTAGTGGCAGTGGTGAACGATCAGATCATCACCTCGCTGCAACTCAATCAGAAGGTCGACGCCATCAAGGCGCAACTGCAGCAACAGGATCCCGGCCAGTTGCCACCGGATGCGATCCTGCGCCGTCAGGTACTGCAACAGATGATCCTGCAGGACATCGAGGTGCAGATGGCCAAACGCATGGACATAAACGTCGATCAGGCCACGCTGGACCAAGCCATTGCCAATATCGCCCACAGCAACAACCTGACCCCCGACCAGCTGCGCGAGGCATTGACTCAGCAGGGACAGTCCTGGTCGGAATTCGAGGACAATCTACGTGAACGGATCTTGGTGGACCGTCTGCAGCAACAGGAGGTCGAGGCGCGGGTGCATCTCGGAAAAGACGAGATCCAGACCTTTGCTCGCCAGCTCAAACAAACTGCAGGGGTGAGTTTTGAATTGCAGCAGATCTTCCTGCCCTTGCCCGGCGACCCCAGCCCGGATGCCGTGACTCAGGTGCGCCAGGATATCGAGCGCGTGCACCAGCAACTGGTAAACGGCGCCAGCTTCACCCGTCTAGCCACCGAGGTTAGCGCTGCCCGCGACGCCCTGCAGGGCGGTCGCCTGGGCTGGATCAAGGCCGCCGAGCTGCCCAGCGCTGTCACCCAGGCCCTGCTCAAATTGCAGCCTGGCGATATCAGCCCGGTGATCCCCAGCGCCACCGGCTATCACATTTTCAAGCTCCTCGATGTCAAGCATCAAGAGCCGTCGGTGACTGAGGTCAAGGCAGCGATGATCGTGTTGCACGCCGGCAAAGGGATCGAGGAGCAGGAGGCACAATCCCAGGCCAAGGACATCGAGTCGAGCCTGCAATCGGGGGTGAATTTCAGCGCGCTGGCTCGGCGCTACAGTCAGGATCGTGCCACCGCAGCCAATGGTGGCGAATTGGGCTGGGTGGCACCGGGAAGCTTGCCAGACGAGCTGGAACGCGCGTTGATGAGCTTGCCGATGGGCAATGTAAGTGCCCCCATCCAGATCGGCGATGCCATCTACATCGTGCAGTCGCAAGGCCGGCGCGAGGCTGCCCTGAGTGATACGCAACTGGAGTCGGTCGCACGCATGCAGCTTTTCAACCGCACCGTACGCGAGCGTATGGAGGAGTGGCAGCGGCGCATCCGCGATGGTGCCTATGTCGAAATTCTCGACCCGAATCTGCGCTTGCGCAACACCTGAGATGAATAGCCCCGTTTCGACTGGAAAGGCGCAACAGAGTCCAGAGTCGCTCCTAGGACACCGGCCTTTACCTGCCATCGCCTGGACACCAACCTGGACCCTGTTTCGCAAAGAGGTCTTGCGCTTCGCCCGCGTCTGGTTACAGACGATTGCCGCGCCCCTGGTTACCACTCTGCTGTATTTGCTGGTTTTCGGTCATGCCTTGGGGGGGCACATCCATATCTACCCCGGAGTCTCCTACATCGCCTTCATCGTTCCCGGCCTGATGATGATGTCGGTGCTGCAGAATGCCTTTGCCAACAGCTCTTCCAGTTTGATTCAGGCCAAGGTGACGGGCAACATCATTTTTCTTCTGCTCAGTCCCCTGCGGCCGACGGAGATCTTTTTGGCGATGACCGCGGCGTCCATTGTCCGCGGCATCGCCGTGGGATTGGCCATCCTGTTGCTGGCCCTGCTGTTCCTCCACCTACCCCTGCAACATCCGGTCTGGATATTGCTATTTGCCGTTTTCGGTGCGGGAGGAATGGGAGCACTGGGCATCGTCGCCGGGCTTTGGGCAGAAAAATTCGACCAGATTGCCGGCTTTCAGAATTTTCTGATCATGCCTTTGACCTTTCTTGCCGGGGTATTCTATTCCGTGCAGTCGTTACCGGGGATCTGGCGTCACCTGTCCATGGTCAATCCTTTCCTCTACATCGTCGATGGTTTCCGTTATGGTTTCTTTGGCGATGGGGACGTCTCGGTCTGGGCTTCTCTCGCCGTCGCTCTGGCCTTTTTTCTGCTCAGCTCGGCGGTAGCCTGGCGCCTCTTGGCTAGCGGATACAAGCTGCGTCCCTGAGCGACGGGATCACAGACACGACAATTTCAGGTAAGATGAAGAGATGATGCAAGCAGATACGATCCGTTCCCTCATCGAGTCTGGTCTTCCCGGCGCCGAGGTGCATGTATTCGGTGACGATGGAGCCCATTTCGAGGCTGTGGTCATCGCTGGGCAATTTCAGGGCCAGAGCCTCGTCAAACGGCACCAGGCGGTGTATGCCTGTCTGGGCGACCGCATGCGTGAGGAAATCCACGCCCTACAGCTACGCACCTTGTCCCCGGACGAAGCTGCGGCTCGTTCCTAATTTTTCACTCTCATTCGAGGTACAGTCATGGCCGACATTCAAGACATCATCCAGGATCAGGTAAGTAAACACCCCATCACCCTCTACATGAAGGGCAATCCGCGGGCGCCGCAGTGTGGCTTTTCCGCCCGCGCAGTGCAGCTCCTGCAGCAGGCGGGCGTGAAAGAGCTCTTCACCGTCGACGTGCTCGCTGACCCGCAGATCCGCGACGGCATCAAGAAATTCTCCAACTGGCCGACCATCCCGCAGCTCTATATCAATGGCGAATTCGTGGGTGGCTCCGACATCATGGCCGATCTGTTCCAGCAGGGCGAGTTGCAGAAGCTGGTCAGCAAGGCCCAGGGCTGACGCAACACCGTGGACAAGCTGCTCCTGCGTGGTAATGGCCCTCTGCGTGGTGAGTTGCGGATCTCGGGGGCAAAAAATGCTGCCCTGCCGTGCCTGGCAGCGAGCATTCTGGCGCGGGAGCCGGTTGGCCTGCGCAACATCCCGCACCTGCGCGACGTCACCACCACTCTCGAGCTTCTGAGTTGTTTGGGCGCTCGAGTACTGGTGGACGAGCAGCTGGGGGTGGAGATCGATCCGCGCAGCGTGCATTCCCTGGTGGCACCCTACGAACTGGTGAAGACCATGCGCGCCTCGATCCTGGTACTCGGACCGTTACTCGCCCGCCACGGGAGCGCCGAGGTCAGCCTGCCCGGCGGCTGTGCCATCGGCAGTCGTCCCGTCACCGTGCACCTCAACGGTCTGCAGGCCCTGGGCGCGGAGATTCGCCTGGAGGATGGCTTCGTCAAGGCGCGGGCGCAGCGACTCCGTGGGGCCTCCATCGTGATGGAAATGGTTTCCGTGACCGGCACCGAAAACCTGCTGATGGCCGCCACTCTGGCGGAAGGACACACGCGCATCGAAAATGCTGCGCGCGAGCCCGAAGTTGTGGATCTGGCGCGCATGCTCAATGCCATGGGGGCACGAATCAACGGTGCCGGGACCTCAGTGATCGAGGTGGAGGGGGTAGATTCCCTGCACGGCTGCGAGCACCAGATCCTCCCCGACCGCATCGAAACCGGTACCTATCTCGTCGCAGCGGCCATGACCGGGGGTGATGTCTTTTTGCGACGTACCGATCCGCGTTTACTCGACAGCGTCTTGGCCAAGCTACGCGAGGCAGGCGCGGAACTCTATGAGGACGGTGATGGCATTCGTCTGCGCATGCAGCAGCGACCACGCGCCGTGGACATTCGCACCGCCCCCTACCCCGCCTTTCCGACCGACATGCAGGCGCAGTTCATGGCCCTGGATGCCATCGCCGAGGGTAGTGCAAAGATTACCGAAACCATCTTCGAAAACCGCTTCATGCACGTCTCTGAGCTACAGCGTCTGGGAGCGCGTATCGACAGCGACGGCAAGACGGCGGTCGTACGCGGTGTGCCCCGCCTGCAGGGTGCGCCGGTCATGGCCACCGATCTGCGCGCCTCGGCCTGTCTGGTCCTGGCCGGCCTGGTTGCCGAAGGCGAGACCCTCATCGACCGCATCTATCACCTCGACCGCGGCTACGAGGTGATCGAAGAAAAGCTGGGCGCCCTGGGGGCAGATATTCGACGGGTACGAAATCAGAGCGGAAAGGCGGCATGAACGACAGTCTCACCATTGCCCTGTCCAAGGGGCGCATTCTCGAAGAGAGCATTCCGCTCTTTGCCGCAGCCGGTATCGAGCTGGCCGAAGACCCCGACAAGTCGCGTAAGCTGATCCTACCGAGTACTGACCCGCAGGTGCGCTTTCTCGTGATCCGCGCCAGCGACGTACCCACCTATGTCAGTTGGGGCGCGGCCGACCTTGGTATTGCCGGCAAGGATGTGCTCCTCGAGCAGGAGAATCTCGCCCTCTACGAACCCCTCGACCTGCGCATTGGCGTCTGCCGCATGTCGGTAGCGGAGCCTGCCGCCCTGGCTGCGGGTGACCGACCGGAAAGCTGGGAGCGCGTCCGCATCGCCACCAAATATCCGAAAATCACCAAGCGCTTCTTTCAAGCGCGCGGCATCCAGACGGAAATCATCAAGCTCTATGGCAGCATGGAATTGGCGCCGCTGGTCGGTCTGGCAGACCGCATCGTCGATCTGGTCTCTACCGGACGCACTCTGCGGGAAAATGGTCTCGTCGAGGTGGAGGAGATCATGCCGATCTCCAGCCGCCTGGTGGTCAACCCGGCAGCCATGAAACGCAAGGGCAAGGCCATCGAGGATCTCATTCGCAAACTGGAAGCGGAGATTGAGCAATGAAGCGTCTCGACACCCGGCAAGAGGATTTTGCAGCGGCCTTTGCCGCCCTGCACGGCTGGGAGGCCAGCGGAGATCAGCAGGTGGAAGAACGGGTGCGGGAGATCCTGCACGCCGTGCGCGAACGCGGCAATGCCGCGCTGCTTGAGTACAGCGCTCGCTTCGATCGCCTGGAGCTGGCGGATGCCGCGGCCCTGGAAATCCCACTGGGCGATTGCGCCGCTGCCCTGGCTGCCCTACCGGCAACGGGGCGCGCCGCCCTGCAAGCCGCCGCCAAGCGGATTCGGGAGTATCACCAGCAGCAGCTCGTGCAGAGCTGGGAAATCACCGATGCCGCCGGCAATCAGCTCGGCCAGCGGGTTTTGCCCCTGCAGCGGGTAGGAATCTATGTGCCAGGTGGCAAGGCGGCCTATCCCAGCTCGGTACTGATGAATGCCCTGCCCGCCAAAGTGGCTGGGGTGGAAGAAATCATCATGACCGTGCCCACGCCAGGCGGGGAGATCAATCCTTGGGTGCTGGCTGCAGCTGCCGTAGCGGGGGTCGATCGCGTCTTTCGCGTCGGTGGCGCGCAAGCCATAGCCGCCCTCGCCTATGGAACCGAGTCGGTGCCGGCAGTCGACAAGATCGTCGGCCCAGGCAACATCTACGTGGCTACCGCCAAGCGAATGGTCTTTGGCAAAGTCGGCATCGACATGATTGCCGGCCCGAGTGAAATCCTCGTGCTCAGTGACGGCTCGGCACCCGCCGAATGGTTGGCCTGGGATCTGCTGTCTCAGGCGGAGCATGATGAGATCGCCCAGAGCATCTTCATCACCTGGGACGCCGCCCACCTGGAGGCGGTGGCCAGCGCCGTCGACAAGGCCCTGACGGAACTCGATCGCGCCCCCATTGCCCGCACGAGTTGGCAGAATCGCGGTGCCCTGATCCTTGCCCGCGATGCGTCGGAGGCCTGCACCCTGGCCAATCAGGTAGCGCCAGAACACCTGGAACTGGCCGTAGAGGAAGCGCGTGCCCTGCTGCCGCAAATCACTAATGCCGGCGCGATCTTCCTCGGCATCCATACCTGCGAGGCCCTCGGGGATTATGTGGCCGGGCCAAATCATGTGCTGCCTACCGGTGGCAGTGCCCGCTTCTCGTCGCCCTTGGGGGTCTATGACTTCATCAAGCGTACAAGCCTGATCGAAGCCAGTCCCGCGGGAGCGGCCGAATTAGGGAACCTCGCCAAGACCATGGCCGAGGCCGAGGGTTTGACGGCGCATGCACGTTCGGCCGCAGCACGGATACAGAGCGGCCAATGAGCACAAGATCCCTTCAGGAACGACTGCTGCGCCCGGCGGTACTCGAAAGCCAGGCCTATGCGGTTGCCGAGAGCGCGGGCTTGATCAAACTCGATGCCATGGAGAATCCCTACGGCCTGCCCGACAGCCTGCGCAGTGCCTGGCTGGAAAACCTGCGGGAGGCCGAGCTCAACCGCTATCCCGCGCCGCGCCCGACGGAATTGTTGCATGCCCTGGCCGAGCACGGTGGCATCCCTGCGGGCATGGAGCTCATGCTCGGCAACGGTTCCGACGAGCTGATCCAGGTTCTGATCAGTGCCGTAGCCGGTGCCGGACTACCGATCCTAGCCGTCGATCCTTGCTTCGTCATGTATCGTGTCATCGCCGAACAGCAGGGGCTCGCCTATCACTCCGTGCCCCTGGATGACAACTTTCAGTTGGATCTCCCAGCCTTTCTGGACGAGATGGCGCGCCGCAACCCGGCCATTGTCTTCCTCGATTGGCCGAACAACCCCAGCGGACAGATGTACCCCATGGAAAGTCTTGAAGTCATCTGTGCCGCAGCGCCGGGATTGGTAGTGGTCGACGAGGCCTATCACGCCTTCAGTGAGGAGAGCTTTGCCAGGCATCTCGGACGCTGGCCCAATCTGCTGCTCCTGCGCACCCTCTCCAAAGAGGGGCTAGCCGGGCTACGTCTGGGCTATCTCGCTGGCCCGAGGGCCTGGATTCAGGAACTCGACAAGCTGCGTTTGCCCTATAACATCAACATCCTCACGCAAAGGAGCATCGCCTTCGCCCTGCAGCACGCCGAGGTCTTGGCTTTGCAGGCGGCAGAGATCCGCGCCCAGCGCGAGGTCGTCCTGCAGCGCCTGCAAGAGCTGGGCGTGCAAGTCTGGCCCAGCCGTGCCAATTTCCTGCTCTTTGCCGTACCTGGTCGCGCCGCTGCCATCCACTCCGGACTGAAAGGCGCCGGGGTACTGATCAAGGCCTTTACAGGACATCCCCGCCTCGGTGACTATTTGCGCGTGAGCATCGGCACACCCGCCGAAAATCGCACATTTCTTGCTGCCCTGGAAAAATTGCTATGAGCCGTGTTGCGGAAGTCCGTCGTGATACCCTCGAAACCCAGATCGCTGTGCGTCTGGACCTGGACGGCTCAGGTCAGGTGAAATTGCAGACCGGGCTGCCTTTTCTGGAGCACATGCTGCACCAGATCGCCCGCCACGGACTCTTTGACCTGCAGATCGAGGCACACGGCGATCTCGCAATCGACGCGCACCATACCGTTGAGGATATCGGCATCACCCTGGGACAGGCCTTTGCCCGGGCGCTGGGGGACAAGGTCGGCCTCACCCGCTATGGCCATGCCTATGTCCCCCTCGACGAGGCGCTATCAAGGGTAGTGGTAGATCTCTCCGGACGTCCGGGGCTGGTCTACGCGGTCGAGTTTCCCCGTGCCCAGATTGGCACTTTCGATGTCGACCTCTTGCATGAATTCTTTCAGGGCTTCGTCAATCATGCCCAGGTCACACTGCATCTCGATGCCCTGCGCGGCAACAACGCCCACCACATTGCCGAGACCCTCTTCAAGGCCTGTGGGCGGGCGCTGCGCATGGCGGTCAGCGCCGATCCACGGGCTGGCGACAGCATTCCCAGCACCAAAGGGACACTGAATCGATGAGTTATCGCAGTTCCGTCGGTATCGTTGACTATGGCATGGGTAATCTGTATTCGGTAGCCAAGGCGATCGAACATCTGGGGGGCAAGGCAGTGATCAGCGCCAAACCCAACGAGTTGGCCGCCTGCGATCGCATCATCTTCCCCGGCGTGGGTGCCTTTGGTGATTGCATGGCAGCTCTGGAAGAGCGTGAACTGGATGAATTTCTTCGGATTGCCGCGCAGAACCGGCCCTTTCTCGGCATCTGTCTGGGGATGCAGGCCTTGATGGAATCCAGCGTCGAACATGGCGAACACGCGGGGCTCAGTCTTTTGCCAGGCCGGGTCCTACCCTTCCCTGAAGAGGCGCTGCAAACTCCGCAGGGGCAGCCCCTGAAGGTTCCGCACATGGGCTGGAATCAGCTCCACCAGCTGGTACCCCATCCCCTCTTTGCCGGCGTCCCGCAGGATGCCCATTTCTATTTCGTGCATTCCTTCTATGTCGAGCCGGCGCATCCCGACCTGCTCGCTGCCTTTGCCGACTACGGCTTTCCTTTCTGTGCAGCGATTGCCGCCGACAATCTCTTTGCCCTGCAGTGCCATCCGGAAAAGAGTGGCACCGCTGGCCTGCGCTTGCTGGGCAATTTTCTGGAATGGTCTGGCGAGTGCGGCAGCGGCTGCAATATTGCGTGAACATGGAGAAAAGAGCATGTTGTTGATACCCGCCATCGACCTCAAGGAGGGTCATTGCGTGCGACTGCGGCAAGGGCGCATGGATGACGATACCATCTTTTCCGAGGATCCTGTGGCTACCGCCCAACGCTGGGTGGAGGCCGGGGCGCGGCGCCTGCACATTGTCGATCTCGACGGTGCCGTCAGCGGGGAACCGGTGCATGCCGAGACCATCGGGGAAATCTCCCGCACTTTCCCCGATCTGGAAATTCAGGTGGGCGGGGGCATCCGTACGGAAGAGCAAATCGAACGCTACATCCTTGCCGGGGTAAACTTTGTCATCATCGGTACGCAGGCGGTCAAGGCGCCCGGCTTTGTTGCCGAGGCAACGCTGGCCTTTCCCGGACATATCATCGTCGGCATCGATGCCCGCGATGGCAAGGTAGCCACCGAGGGTTGGTCCAAGCTCTCCCGGCATGACCCCATCGACCTGGCAAAGCATTTTGCCAACGATGGCGTCGAGGCCATTATCTACACCGACATCAGCCGCGACGGCATGCTGAGCGGCCCCAATATCGAGGCCACGGTTGCCTTGGCGCGCAGTATCCCGGTGCCGGTGATCGCCTCGGGAGGCATCGCCAACCTGGAGCAGGTGCTCGCGCTTCAGGCCCATGAAGAAGACGGAATCCTCGGCGCCATAAGCGGGCGTGCCATCTACGAAGGCACCCTCGATTTTGCCAGTGCCCAGCGCCGCTTGGATGCAGGTCATGCTCAGTAAGCGCATCATCCCCTGCCTCGATATCGACCAGGGACGCGTGGTCAAAGGGGTGCAGTTTCTTTCCCTGCGCGATGCCGGCGATCCGGTCGAGACCGCTGCTCGCTACAACGCCGAGGGCGCCGACGAACTGACCTTCCTGGATATTTCTGCCAGCCACGAAGGGCGGCAGACCATGGCCGATGTGGTGGCAGCGGTCGCCGCCGAGGTCTTCATTCCCCTGACGGTGGGTGGTGGCGTGCGCAGCGTCGAAGACGTCCGGACCCTACTACTGGCCGGGGCCGACAAGGTCAGCATCAACAGCGCGGCGGTCGCCAAGCCCGAGCTGGTGCAACAGGCGGCGCAGCGCTTTGGCAATTCCTGCATCGTAGTGGCCATCGATGCGCGCCGTAGTGGCGAGCACTGGGAGGTCTTTACCCATGGCGGACGCCGTCCCACCGGGCTCGATGCCGTAGCCTGGGCCCAACGTATGGCCAGCCTCGGCGCCGGCGAGATTCTGCTGACCAGCATGGATCGTGATGGTACCGGCGAAGGTTTCGACATCGAGCTGACCCGCGCCGTGGCCGATGCCGTGCCCGTGCCGGTCATCGCCTCAGGTGGGGTTGGCAAGATCGAGGATTTTGCCGCCGGTATCGTGCACGGCCATGCCGATGCCGTCCTGGCTGCCAGTGTCTTCCATTTTGGCCAATTCCGCATCGCGGAAGTGAAAAATACCCTGGCGCTGCAGGGCATTCCCATGCGTCTGGATGCCTGATGCATCCGCGAAGCGCCCGTTTGCGTAGAGAAATTTATGGATAGTCAATACGAAAAGCTGCTTGCTGCGGTGCACTGGAATGAGCAGGGCTTGGTTCCTGCCATTGCCCAGGATGCGCGCAGCGGACAGGTATTGATGCTCGCCTGGATGAATGCCGAGGCCCTGCGCCTGAGCCTCGCGGAGGGGCGTGGCATTTACTGGTCGCGCTCGCGTCAGGCCCTGTGGCGCAAGGGTGAAAGTTCTGGACATGTGCAGCATTTACAAAGCATTCATCTGGACTGTGATGGGGATACTCTGCTCTTGCGCGTACTGCAGGAGGGCGCTGCCTGTCACACTGGGGCCGTCACCTGCTTCTTTCGCGACGCTAGCGAAGATGGTTGGCAAGACAGCAGCCCACCCGGGGGCAGTGTGCTCGACGCGCTGCAGGCCACCATTCATCGCCGACGCCAGTCCGACCCAGGACAGTCCTACGTGGCCAAACTGCTCCATGGGGGCCGCGATCGGATCCTGAAAAAGGTGGGAGAAGAAGCGGCAGAGTTCCTCATTGCCTGCAAGAATCCCGAGACGCAACCGGTGCTTGGCGAGGCTGCGGACTTGCTGTTCCACCTCTTGGTGGCGTTGGAGGAACGAGATTTGCATATTGATGAAGTATTGGGCGAGCTGCAACGCCGCGAAGGGATGTCTGGTCTGGTCGAAAAGGCATCGCGCAAGTCGGCTTGACGCTGTCCCATTACTTGACTATGGTCAAAAGAGTATTGCCGCATCGTCCCGCATGGGAAGGAGATCAGTATGGGCGCTTTCAGTATCTGGCATTTGATTATCATCCTGTTGATCGTGGTGGCCCTCTTCGGCACTGCCAAGCTGCGTAACGTCGGCTCCGATCTAGGTTCGGCCATCAAGGGCTTCCGCTCTGCGGTCAAGGAAGAAGAGGAAAAAAAGAAAGAAAAAGATGCGGCCATCGGGCATACCATCGAGGCCGAGGTTAGCCCGAAGACCGAACAGGAAAGCATTCACCACGGCTAAGCCATGTTTGATTTCAGCTTTGGCGAACTCGCCCTTCTCGCAGTCATTGCCCTATTGGTAGTAGGGCCGGAAAAATTGCCCGAGTTGGCGCGTACTGCGGGTAAATGGGTGGGCTATTTCCGGCGCACGGTGAACAACGTGCGCTCGGAAGTGGAACAGCAGTTGCTGCTCGACGAGATGCGCAAGGAGGCGGAGAAACTCAAGGGCTTTGCCAATGAGCCACTGCAGGAAGTGGAGAAGTTCAAGGCAAGCATCGAGGAGCCTCTGCTGGCAACGGAGGAACCAAGTACGGTAAGTGCTGAGTCTGGTTCCACGGTTGCAGAAGGCGAACCAGAGGTGACGCTACCGCCCGGGAGCAGTGGTTCCTCCCGTCCTCAAGGGCAGCTCCTACACTGACGAGCCAACCAGGGGTGTTGCCACCCCTGCCGACACACCGATAGCCCCTGGAATTTCATGGCGAGTGCAGACAAACTGAGCGAGTCCGCAGAAAATACCTTCATCGGCCATCTCCTGGAGCTGCGTCGCAGAGTCCTCTTTGCGGTCATCGCGATCTTCGTGGGTTTCCTTGTCTCCTATCCCTTCGCCCAGCAGATCTATGGCATTCTTGCCCAGCCGTTGATTTCGGTCCTGCCCAAAGGCAGCCATCTGATCTACACCAGCTTGCCCGAGGTCTTTCTGACCTATGTGCAGCTATCGCTCATTTCCGGTTTTATTCTCGCCCTGCCGGTCATTCTGTACCAGTTCTGGGCCTTCGTCGCGCCCGGTCTCTATACCCACGAACGACGAGTTTTTTTTCCGATTCTGTTCACTTCCCTCGCGTTATTCGTGGCGGGCATCGTCTTCGCGTATTTCGTCGTCTTTCCCAACGCCTTTCGCTTCTTTGCCAGCTTTTCCGGAAACGACATCAGCGCCATGCCCAAGGTCAGCAATTATCTGGCGCTGATCGTCAAGTTTTCCCTGGCCTTTGGCCTCGCCTTTCAGATTCCGATTCTGGTGGTGGTACTGGTACAGATCGGCGTTCTGCAGCTCGATACCCTGCGGCGTGGGCGGCGCTATGCCTTCCTCGTCTGCGCCATTGCCTCGGCCATCCTCAGTCCGCCGGATGTCTTGTCGATGGTCCTGCTGATGATCCCCATGTATATGCTGTTTGAAATGGGGCTGCTATTTTCCGCCTATTTTGAACGTCGACGTGCCTGCATGGCCGGCAAGGCGCCGGAAGAGGAGAGCGACCCCGAGCGCGTCATGAAGGACGCCGAGGATAGTTTCCGCGACGACTAGCGCGAGACTTTTCCTTCCCCTGTGCTATGCTGACCGGAAGATGCCCGAGGGAGCTGAGTGATGGTGACCGAGATACTGAGCATGAACACCAGTGACGTAGACGCCATTCTTGCTGCACGTCATCACGATCCCTTTGCCTTCCTCGGCCAGCATCCTGTGGGTAATGGTTGGGTACAACGCGCCTACCTGCCTCATGCCCAACAGGCGGAACTGTTGCCCAAACGCGGGAAGGCGCGTCCCATGCACTGCGTAACCGAGGGCGGGATCTTCTTCTGCGAATCGCGCACGCGACTGGCGCAACCCTACCGCTTGCGTTGGCAGGATGGCGCCGGGAACTGGCACGAACAGCATGACCCGTACAGCTTCCAGCCGGTGCTCGGCGAGATGGACATCTACCTCTTCGGCGAGGGTCGCTGGCTGGATGCGTACCGTAGCCTGGGTGCGCATCGACGCCAATGCGAAGGGATCGACGGAGTTTTTTTCGCCGTCTGGGCGCCCAACGCCGAACGCGTCAGTGTGGTGGGCGATTTCAACGCCTGGGATGGTCGAATCCACCCCATGCGCGCACGCGGCCAGAGTGGTCTCTGGGAGCTTTTCCTGCCGGGGCTCAGCGCGGGAATTCTCTACAAGTTCGAGCTCCGTCATCGCGAATCCGGCAATGTCTTCGTGAAGACCGATCCCTATGCCCAGAGCTTCGAAGCACGCCCAAAAACCGCTGCGCGCGTGGTAGAATCCCAACATCAGTGGCAAGACAAAGCATGGTTGCAAGAGCGCGCCGAGGCAGACTGGCAGGCAGCACCCATGAGCATTTACGAGGTGCATCTCGGCTCCTGGCGGCGCCATGCCGATGGCAGCTTTTGCAGCTATAGCGAGCTCGCCGAAGAACTGGTGGCCTACTGTAAGGAAATGGGCTTTACCCACCTGGAGCTGCTACCCGTCATGGAACATCCCCTGGATGAATCCTGGGGCTACCAGGTCAGCGGCTACTTTGCCCCCACCAGTCGTTTTGGCAGCCCCGACGAGTTCCGTGCCTTCGTCGACCATTGCCATCAGCAGGGCATCGGCGTGCTGCTCGACTGGGTACCCGGGCATTTTCCACGCGACGATTGGGGACTGGCACGCTTCGACGGTACGGCCCTCTACGAGCACGCCGATCCGCGCGAAGGCGAGCACAAGGATTGGGGCACCTATATCTTCAATTTTGGGCGCAACGAGGTGCGCAACTTCCTCCTCAGCAATGCCCTCTACTGGGCCGAAGAGTTTCACATCGACGGCTTTCGCGTCGATGCCGTCGCCTCCCTGCTCTACCGCGATTATTCTCGCAAGGAGGGCGAATGGATCCCCAACCAGTATGGCGGACGGGAAAATCTGGAGGCGATCGACTTTCTGCGCGAACTGCACGTCGCCCTGCACGAACGGCATCCGGGAATCCTGAGCGTTGCCGAGGAATCCACCGCCTGGCCCATGGTCTCCCGCCCCACCTACCTCGGCGGTCTGGGGTTCTCCATGAAATGGAACATGGGCTGGATGCACGACACTCTGAGTTATCTGCAGCTCGATCCCATCCATCGCCAGTATCATCACGATGCCCTGACCTTCAGTCAGCTCTATGCCTACACGGAAAACTTCGTCCTGCCACTCTCCCACGACGAAGTCGTACATGGCAAAGGTTCCCTCCTCGACAAGATGCCCGGTGATACCTGGCAGCGCTTCGCCAATTTGCGCCTACTGTTCAGCTACCAGTTCGCCCATCCCGGCAAGAAACTCAATTTCATGGGCAACGAATTCGGCCAGGGACGAGAATGGGATAGCAGTTCTGCCCTGGACTGGGGGCTATTGGACGTCGATTGGCACCGTGGCGTTCGGCAGATGTTTCGCGATCTGAATCGACTGCACCAAGACATCGCCGCCTTGCATGAACAGGACTTTCAGCACGAAGGGTTTCAGTGGATCGATTGCCACGACGCCCGGCAGTCGGTACTGAGCTTTCTGCGCTGGGATCGTAACGGTGATTTTGTGGTCGTCGTCTGCAACTTTACGCCCGTGCCGCGCGAGCAGTACCGCATTGGCGTACCCCACGCCGGGACCTACCGAGAGATCTTCAATAGTGACGCCGCTGCCTACGGCGGCAGCAATATGGGCAATGCGCCGCGGGACAGTGAGGCATTGTCCTGGTCCGGGCTCCCGGCCAGCCTGTCGCTGACCCTGCCACCGCTGGCGGTGGTCTACCTGCGATGCGGTGACTGAGCCGTGCTCCTGCTCTACCTGATCATTGCCGTGGTCGCCGGTCTGGCAGAGCTCTTTACCGGTACCTTCTACCTCGCTGCGGTCGCCATCGCTGCCCTCATCGCCCTTCTTGCCGGGCTTTTCCTGCCACATATCACTCTGCACTGGGTCTTTCTCGCCAGCAGTGTGCTCCTCATTATCGCTAGCGCCTGGCTGCGCCATCGGCTGGCGCGCAAAGCCAGCGGCGTCGACGACCTCGATCTCGGCCAGGCGGTGGAGGTGCTCCGTGGTCCCGACGCCCAGGGCCGCTACCGGGTCCGCTATCGTGGCAGTGAGTGGCCGGCAGTGCTGGAAGAAGGCAATGGTGCCTGTCCCGGCGCCGCCGCGCTCATCGTCGCGCACGAGGGAAATCTCTTGCACATTGCCGTCGTTCCGCCATCGTCCAGGGAATCGCTATGCCCACCACCCTCCTCAGCATCGTCGTCGTCCTGATCGTCGTCTTTTTTGTACTGCGGGCCACGATTCGCGTCGTGCCGCAGCAGCGCGCCTGGGTCGTCGAACGCCTGGGGCGCTACCACGTCACTTTGCAGCCCGGCCTCAATATCATCGTTCCCTTCATCGACCGCATCGCCTACCGCTTCGATATGCGTGAGCTGCCGATGGAGGTGCCGGCCCAGGTCTGCATTTCCCTCGATAACACGACCATGACCGTCGACGGGGTGCTCTACGTGCAGATCACCGATGCCGTCAAGGCCGCCTATGGCTCCAGCAATCCCTTCACTGCCGTGGTACAACTGGCGCAGACGAGCATGCGCTCGGAGATCGGCAAGCTGCATCTGGATGCCGCGCTTTCGTCGCGGCAACTCCTGAATGCGGCGGTGGCCGAAGCGGTGGATGAGGCGGCCCTGAATTGGGGTGTCAAGGTACTGCGCTACGAGATCAAGGACATCACCCCTCCGGCGGAAATCATTCGCGCCATGGAGCTGCAGATCACTGCCGACCGGGAAAAGCGCGCCATCATTGCCAAGTCCGAAGGACAGCGCCAGCAACAGATCAATACCTCCGAAGGACAACGGCAGCAGGAGATCAACGTCGCCGATGGGCGCAAGCAGGCGGAGATCCTGCGCGCCGAGGGCGAGGCGCAGGCCATTGCGCTGGTGGCCGAAGCGACCGCCAAGGCGATTGCCACCATCGGCGCCGCCGCCCGCGAGCCGGGCGGTATCGAGGCCCTGCAGATGCAGCTCGCCAAGGATTACATCGAGAAATGGGGCAATCTGGCCAAGGCCAGCACCAACCTGGTGATCCCTGCCGATCTCGGCAACGTCGGTGCCCTGGTCTCCACAGCTCTTGCCATCGTGCAGAAAAACACTGGAGCGGCGACCAATCCCGCCGGGGGGAAGAGCTGAGGACCCGCTAACCCTCTTCGGGCGCTTGCTAGGTTTCGTAGCGCGCAGCAGGCGCGCCCCAGGCTTCCGCATCGAGCCATACATCGAAGCCGGCGCCCACCCGGGTGGCAGGGAGATCTTCCCCGGCCCGCCAACGCTGGATGGCGGGAGCCTTAGCGGCACCGGTTATGACGAAGAACAGGGCGCGTGTCTGGCGCAATCTCGCAGCACTGAGAGAAACGCGATCGGCGGGCGGTTTGGGACTGTGGTGCACTGGCAGAACAGCCGGGGCATCAGGCGCGAATCCCTGCTCCTGGCCGGGGAAGAGACTGGCGCAGTGACCATCCTCGCCCATTCCCAGTAGCACCAGATCAAAGCGCTGCGCAGGGAGCATGTGAGCGTAGGCGGCCGCTGCGGCCTCCGCACCCAACTCCGCGGGAATGGGATGATGTTGCCGGGTAGGAATCGAAGATTTTGCCAGGAGCGTGTCCTGTACCAATCGCGAGTTCCGTTCCCGGTCATCTGGCGCCAAACAGCGCTCGTCACCATAGTAGAGATGCCAATGCTGCCAGCTGGCGCCGAGACGCGGCAGGACTTCGTAGACGGCCTTGGGTGTATGCCCACCGGCAAGGACCAGGTGAAAGGCTCCACGAGCTGCGATGGCCTCGACGGCCATGCGCGCGATGGCAGCCGCCAGACGTTCGGCGAGCTGGCCGGCGCCGGGATACAGATGCCAGACGGGGACGCTCATGCGACTGCGGTACCCAGCAAATGGCCGATCAAGGTCGTGGCACCCAGAGACAGCGCACCCCAGATCAGTACGCGGATGGCCCCGCGCCAGACCGATGCACCGCCAGCCCAGGCAGCCACTCCCCCCAAGATGGCAAGCAAGAGCAACGTCAGGATATAAAGCACTGGCAGGAGTGCGGCCGCTGGCGCCAGAAAAACCGCCAAGATCGGAAAGATAGCACCCAGGGAAAAGGAGAGCGCAGAAGCCGCAGCGGCTTGAACCGGCCGGGCGGCGGCCACCTCCGTCAGGCCCAGTTCGTCACGGGCATGGGCCGCCAGGGCATCATGCTGCATCAACTGCTCCGCTACCTGGCGCGCGAGAGGCTCGTCCAGTCCGCGCTGCATGTAGATATGGGTGAGCTCCTGCAGTTCCAGATCCGGATTTTTGTGAATCTCACGAGCCTCAATGGCAAGGTCGGCGGCCTGGGTATCGGCCTGGGAGCTGACGGAGACGTACTCCCCCGCCGCCATGGAGAATGCCCCAGCCACCCAGGCGGCAACTCCAGCCAGAAGCAGAGCGTGTGTGCCTGCCTGGCCAGCAGCGACACCGGTCAGCAGGGCCGCGGTGGACAGCAGACCATCATTGGCACCCAGCACACTGGCGCGCAACCAACCGATTTGGGTATGGTGATGATGCTCGTGGTGATGCGCCGGTTGTACCGCAGCACTAGTACTCATTAGCATGGATCCCTCGCTTGCTCTTTACAATCATCATAGTCAGACACAGCGCTTGGGTCTACGGGCAGGCAGTGCTAGCCTAGGCTCTGCAGACAGGAGAGAAAATGCGATGAGCGGCCTTGCAGATTTCGTTGGTAATACCCCGCTGTGCGAATTGCGGCGGCTGAGTCCCAATCCACGGGTGCGGATCTTTGGCAAACTGGAGGGAAACAACCCCGCCGGTTCGGTAAAGGATCGCCCAGCTCTCAACATGATCCGCTGCGCGCTGGAGCGGGGCACGATCCGGCCGGGAGATCGTCTGGTGGAAGCCACCAGTGGCAATACCGGCATCGCCCTGGCCATGGCAGCCTCTGTCGAGGGCCTGAAAATCACGCTGATCATGCCGGAAAACATGAGCATTGAGCGGCGGCAGGTGATGCGCGCCTTTGGTGCAGATATCGAGCTCACTCCGGCTGAGGCGAGCATGGAAGGGGCCATCGACCGTGCCCGCGCCATGGTCGACGCTGGCGAGGCGATCATGCTCGATCAGTTCTCCAACCCCGATAATCCTGACGCACATGCGCGGACGACGGGTCCGGAAATCTGGCGCGACAGCCGTGGGCAGATCACCCATTTCGTCTCGGCGATGGGGACGACCGGCACCATCATGGGCACCAGTCGTTACCTGCGCCAGGTCCACCCAGCTATCCAGATCGTCGGGGTGCAACCTGCCGCCGGCGCCAAGATCCCGGGGATCCGTCGTTGGCCCAAGGAATACATGCCCAAGATCTACCAACCCGAATTGGTCGATCGGGTCATCGATATCGGCACGGCGGAGGCGGAGGAAATGACCCGCCGACTGGCACGCGAGGAGGGCATCCTGGCCGGCATCTCCTCCGGCGGCGCGGTTGCTGCTGCCTTGCGGGTGGCCGAGACTCTGGAGCAGGGTTTTCTGGTGGCGATCATCTGCGATCGCGGCGACCGTTATCTGTCCACCGGGGTCTTCCCCGCCTAGGAATGATCGGTCCGGCGCCGGCCACGGTCCTGGAAATCCGAGCGGCGAGCCTCAGCGGCCCGCAGTTGCAGCTGCATAATTTGCAGATCCAGGCGCAGGGGACGAGCCCTCGCGACCTGCACTGGCAAATCCAAACTGGCGCCGAGCAGGGTTCCAGTCCAATGCACTGGGAGACCTTGCAGGCGCAGGGGCGACTACGGTCCCGCGCTGGGGGCGACGAAGTGCAGGTGCAGGCAAGCGTTCAGGCCAGTCCCCTGGGAAACCTGCAGGTACGCGGCCAAGGAAAAGTTGGCAAAAGCGGCGGGCAACTGCGACTACAGCTCCAGAGCCAGCAGATCGGTTCCTGGCACGCCTGGTGGCGAAGCGCAGTGCAAGGGAGCTGGTCGGCTCGGCTGATGGGAGGAGGCAATGCCCAGTACCTATTACAAACAGTACTCCCGAAAACTTGGCACCCCCAGGGAACGCTACAAGCACAACTCACTGCGCGGGGAGTGAACTGGACTAGGCTGCACGAGGCAGCCCTGCAGGCCTCGCTCAACAGGCTGCAGTTCAGCAGTCCCAGTGGGCTGCAAGCGGCCCAGGACGGCGTCTTGCATCTGCGTACCCAGGTCGAGCAGCGACAGGGCATCTGGCGGGGCCAATCCACCTTGCAGTGGCGCGCTGGCGCGGCGCTCTGGAGTCCATGGTACGCGAGCGCACCCGCCGCAGGAGTCACGCTGCGAGGAAACTGGCAATATGGAACGCAGGACTGGCGGATAGCAGAAGCCACGCTGCGCTGGCCAGAGATGGGGCAGGCACGCTTTTCTGCTGCTTCCAGAGCCAGCTCTGCAGCGCCAGAGATTCACTTGCAGGAAGCGACTTTGGCGGTGCAGCCATTATGGCAAACCTGGCTGCGTCCAATACTCCCGAGTAGCGGTTTGGCCCATCGACTCGAGGCAAGTGGCACACTGAAGATTTCCGGGAGCTATGCCGCTGGCCTCGACAAGCTGCGCTGGCAGCTCGAGGATGGCGGCCTGCGCGATCCGCAGGGCCAATTCACTCTGCAAGACCTGCGTTCCAGCGGCACCTGGCAACGACAAGGAGGCGACTCCAAGGCCGAACTGCAGTGGCTCTATGGTGGCTTTTATGGCATCCCTTTCGGGCCCCTCGATGCGCAGTTTCTGCTGCGCAGCCATGTCGCCGAGCTGCGCGCACCAGCCGCGCTTTCCGTGTTGGGTGGTCGTGTCCATATCCAGCATTTGCAGGCCAACTGGCAGGGCGGTTCGCCCAGCTTCGTTCTTGGTGGCGGGGTCGATCACATGCAGCTGGGTTCTCTCACCCGCACTTTTGGCTGGCCGCACTTCACCGGCACCCTTGATGCCGAGATTCCGCAATTGCGCTATCAGCAGGGCACTCTTAGCACCAGCAGCGTGATGCGCGCCCATGCCTTTGGGGGCGAAATCAGCATCGACGGACTCTCCGTGACGGGTCTCTTTACCCCCGCTCCCCTCCTGCAGACCAGCATTCGCCTGCAAAATCTACAACTCAAACCGCTTACCGATGTCTTTCCGGTGGGTTACATCAGCGGCGTGCTCGATGGCAGCGTCCAGCATCTCACGCTGCTGGATTGGCAGCCGGTGGCCTTTGATGCGCGCATCGCGACCCGTCGCGCTCCCGGCATCCCGCAAAAAATCAGTGCCGCCGCCATCGAAAAGCTGACCAAACTGGGAGGTGGTGGCATCAGCGGCTTTTTCCAGAATATCTTCTTGCGGTTTTTCCATACGTTTTCTTATGCCAAACTGGGCTTCGGGGTAGATTTGCGAGATGGAGTCGCGACCTTATCGGGGGTAGCCAATGCCAAAGATGGTGGATTTTATCTGCTCCGAGGCCAGGGACTGCCGCAGGTGAACATCATCGGCTACAATCGGCGCAGTAACTGGCAGGAGCTGCTCAGCCGCCTGCACGCCGTCATGGAAGGTAAGGCCCAGGTTGCCACAGGAGACTAACGGGTGAACGCTTATCGATTTCGACACGGCCTTCGGGTCCTTCTCGTTTTGGGTCTTTCTCTGACCCTGGCGGCTTGCGTGACGGTCAACATCTATTTTCCGGCTGCTGCAGCACAAAAGCTCGCCGATCAGGTCGTCGACCAGGTCTACCACGCCGCCCAGCAAGGACGGGTGGACATCCAGACCGAGCCCCAAGCCAAGACCACCGCGCCGGCAGCCTCGGCAGCACCCAGTGCCTGGCATCGGCCGCAAGAACTGCATCCCGGTCAAATTCTAGGATATATGACCAATGTCGCGTTCCGTTCTGTCAGCAGTACAGCGCATGCTGCCGCCAATCTGGATGCCTCCAGCCCTGCCGTAATTGCCGCCAAGGCCAACGTAGAAAATCAGGCGCGCAATTTGGGCCCGTACTTTGCCAGCGGCGCCATTGGCTACACCAGCAATGGACTCGTCGCCATCCACGATGCCGCGGCGGTGCCTCTGGCGCAGCGCGGCGCGCTGGCGGGTTTGGTGGCAGGCTACAACTCTGCCCTGCAAAATCTTTATGCGCAGATTGCTGATGCCAACGGCCATCCCGAATGGGCCAGTCAGATTCAGGATAGCTTTGCCCGTGCCTGGATCGCGAAGGCCCCCGCAGGCTACTGGTACCAAGGCCCCAGTGGCCAGTGGCAACGCAAATAACGTCATCTTTTACCGCTCATGACTCGTCCCAAGCCCATACGCGGCACAGCACCTTGTACTCTGCGGATTGACTCCCTGGATGGGGAAGGTGTGGGGGTTGCTCGGGTCGACGGCAAAGTCACTTTCGTCGCCGGTGCCCTGCCAGGGGAAGAGGTCGTAGCGCAGGTATACGAAGGTACTCCGCGTTACGATCGTGCCCGCTTGCTGGACGTGCAGCGGGCCGCGTCGCAACGGGTGACGCCACGCTGTCCCCATGCCGGGGTCTGCGGCGGCTGCAGCCTGCAACACCTGGAAGCATCGGCACAGATAGCGGTCAAACAACGGCATCTGGAAGAACAACTCTGGCAAATCGGCAAGGTGCGAGCGGAGCGCATCCTGCCACCCATTGCCGGGCCGAGCTTCGGCTATCGCCGCAAGGCACGCCTCTCGGTCCGGGTGCCGGCCACGCGCGGGGTGTTGGTGGGCTTTCGCGAATACCATTCCAGCTATGTGGCAGAAATGGAGAGCTGCGCGGTACTCGACCCGCGCATCGGTGAGCGGATTCTCGACCTGCGAGCGCTGATCGCGCGCTTGCACAATCCGCGCATCATTCCGCAAATCGAAGTGGCTTGCAGTGACGAAGTCGCGGCACTGGTGTTCCGTCATCTGGAAGCGCTGCCCCCCGCGGATGAGGAATTGCTCACTCTCTTTGGGCAGACCCATAACTTGCAGATCTGGTTGCAGAGTGCGGGACCCGACAGCCTGCGTTGCATCAGCGAGAGCGATCCCCCGGCATTGTTCTACGACTTGCCGGAATATGACGTCCGCCTCGCCTTCTCTCCTCTCGTCTTCACCCAGGTCAACGCCAGCATCAATCCGGTTCTCATCCACCGCGCCCTGGCGCTGCTCGATCCCCAAGCAGGGGAACGCATTGCCGATCTTTTCTGCGGTCTGGGGAATTTTACCCTGCCCATCGCGCGCGCCGGAGCGAAGGTTCTGGGGATCGAGGGAGAGCGTCGCCTGACGGCCTTGGGCAGCGCCAACGCGGCAGCCAATGGCCTGGCGGAGCGAGTGGAGTTTCGCTGTGCGGATCTTGCCCAGGAGAGTCTCGATGAAGTGCTGGCCGGACACCCCGTGCGTAAACTTCTCATCGATCCTCCGCGCAGTGGCGCCATCGAGATCCTCAAGGACATTGGTCCCGCCATCGAGCGTTTGGTCTATGTGTCCTGCAACCCGGATACCCTCGCTCGGGATGCCGGGTATCTGGTGCAGCAGCTTGGCTTTCGTTTGCGCAGCGCAGGCATCGTCAACATGTTTCCGCATACCGCCCATGTCGAGTCCGTCGCCCTTTTTACCCGCTGAGGCGCCTGCGCACTGGCTCTGGGTGCAGCCGACCCGGCAACGCCTGCTGGAGCTGCGCGGCAGTGCAGCAACGGCAGAGTGGCCCGTATCCACCGCTCGCGCCGGTCTCGGCGAGGAGATCGGCAGCGGCAAGACCCCGCGCGGCTGGCACTATGTGCGCGCCCGCGTGGGCGCAGGGCTGCCGGCAGACGCGGTGCTGCGCGGGCGGCGCTGGCAAGGCGAGCGCTGGCAACCTGGCGCCACCCTGACCGACCCGATTCTTGCCCGCCTGCTCTGGCTCTGCGGCCTGGAGCGGGGACGCAACCGGGGCGGTCAAGTCGATACCTTTCGCCGCTATATCTACCTACATGGCACGGCAGACGTCGAACATCTGGGGCAACCCGTTTCGGCTGGCTGCATCCGCCTCGATCCCGCTGCCATCATCGATCTTTTTTCTCGCTCCCCCGCGGGCCTACCCGTGCTCATTGCTGACACCTTCGCGTCCTATCCTCGGCCGAACAGGAGAACCTGAATGGCACGTTTTCGCTTTCCTCGCTTTCAGCGCGCGGTCAATGTCTTTAGTCCGCACCTCTTCGAAAATCTCTCCCTGGCCGCCTTTCTCGCCTGGGTCGGCCTCGGATCCGACGCCCTTTCCTCCTCGGCCTACGGCCCACCGGAAATCTATTATGCCCTGCACGGTCATGAATATTTGTCGGTAGTCCTCGCGATAGCCATTCCGGTTACGGTATTCATCATTGCGGCGGGTTACAAACAGGTCATTGCCCTCTTCCCCGAGGGTGGTGGCGGGTATCACACCGCCACCACCTTGCTCGGCCCCTTCGCCGGCCTGGTCAGCGGCGCCGCCCTGATTGTCGACTACATCCTCACCGCCGCCATCTCGGTGGCCTCCGGTACCGAGGCAGTGCTCAGCATCCTGCCCGCGAGCTGGTACCAGGAGCGCATATTACTGGATCTGCTGGTGCTGCTCTTCCTGATCTTCCTCAATTTGCGCGGCATGAAGGAATCGATCAAGATTCTCTTGCCGATCTTTGTCGGCTTCCTGATCAGCAACGGGATCATCCTGGCCTGGGGCCTGCTCAGCCATGCCGGCGACTTCCCCCACATTGCGCTGGCGACCGTCCATGGGGTGCAACAGGACAGCATGAGCTATGGCTGGATCTTCATCATTGCCCTGTTACTGCGCGCGTTCAGTCTCGGCGGCGGCACCTATACTGGTCTGGAAGCCGTCGCCAACGGCGTGCACATCATGCGTGAGCCCCGGGTACAGACCGGCCAGCGGACCATGACCCTGCTCGCCACCTCGCTGTCGCTGGTTGCCGGCAGCCTGATATTTCTCTATCTGCTCTACCACGCCGAGGCCCGCGCCGGGGAAACCCTGAATGCCGCGCTGTTCCACAGCATCACCGCCAACTGGCAGGGCTTTGGCATCCATTGGGGCAACTGGGCCACCCTGCTCGCTTTGCTGACCGAGGGGCTGCTTCTCTTCATTGCTGCCAACACGGGTATTATCACCGCCCCCATCGTCATGGCCAATATGGCCGTCGACCGCTGGCTGCCGGAGCGTTTCTCCTACCTGTCCGACCGCTTCGTCTCGCGCAATGGCATCCTGCTCGTCGGCTTCGCGTCGATTGCCATTCTTCTGGCCACCCAAGGCCATGTGCGCATCCTGGTGGTGCTCTACAGCATCAACGTGTTCATCACCTTCACCCTGACCATGGCGGGCCTCAGCCGCCATTGGTTTGCTCAGCGCAAGGGCAACAAGCCATGGCTGGGCAAACTGATCATCAGCGTACTCGGTCTGATCGTCACCGGCTCCATTCTGATCATTACCACCTTTGAGAAATTCGATGCCGGCGGCTGGTTTACCCTGCTCATCACCAGCGTTGTCATCTTGCTCGGTTACTTCATTTATCGCCATTACCGCTCCATCAGCAAGCGTACCCGCGAGCTGGACGAAACCATGCTCGACGTCGTCCCGGAAAACATGGAACCTGGGCCGGCGCTGCCCCTCGACCCGCGTGCTAGTACGGCAGTGTTCTTCGTGAACAAATTCGATGGCGTCGGTCTGCATACCCTGCTCACCGCGCACCGCATGGTGAAGGGCTTTGTCAAAAACTATGTATTCCTGGTGGCGGGCATCGTCGGTCAGGGCGAGTTCAAAGGCATGGAGGCGGTCGAGCAGCTCAAGGTGTACACCGAAGCCGAAGCCAATCAATACATCGCCTACTGTCGCGCGCAGGGCATGGCCGCCACCTGGTTTGCCACCTACGGCACCGACCGCATTCAGGCCATGGAAGACCTCGCCAGTGCGGCTATCCGCTATTTTCCCAACAGTATCTTTTTTGCCGGACGGGTCATCGACTCCAGTCAAAACAGTGCATTGTGGAGCATCCTGCACGATGAAGTGTCGTTCATCATCCAGGATCGTCTCCAGAAAGATGGCTTCAGCATGATGATCGTCCCCGTCCATGTGCACGGCATGCCCAACAAACTCCCATCCATTTCCCTGCCTATCGATATGCCGCCGGATATGGAACTGATACAGCCGGAAAAAAGGGGGGAGGAAAATGCTAAATCCAGCTGAACTCCCCCTTGGCCCCCTGATGATCGACATGCCCGGCCCAACCCTTGGAGCGGAGGATCGCGAGCGGCTGCTGCACCCAACGGTGGGTGGCGTCATCCTCTTTGCGCGCAACTGTGTCAGCCATAGCCAAGTACGGGAACTCTGCGACGAAATTCACGCCCTGCGCCAGCCGGCGCTCCTCGTCGCCATCGATCAAGAAGGAGGGCGAGTGCAACGCCTGCGCGATGGTGTCACGCGTTTTCCGCCCCAGGCCAGCCTCGGACTCGTTGCCGATCGCGAGGGACTGGATCGTGCCCGCACTCTTGCGGGAATTTGGGGCGAGCTGTTGGGATACGAACTCCGACAATTGGGCATCGACATCGACTTCACGCCGTGTATCGATCTTGCCTCCGGTGTCTCTGCAGTGATCGGGGATCGTGCCTTGCACAGCGATCCGCACATTGTTGGTGAGCTGGCAAGCCATCTCTGGCAAGGTATGGACCGTCAGGGCTTGACCGGTGTAGCCAAACATTTTCCCGGTCACGGTAGTGTGGCAGCCGATTCCCATCATGAGCTTCCCATAGACTCCCGCCCGCTAGAGGCGTTGGCAAGCGATCTGCGTCCCTTCCGGCGCCTAGTCGCGGCCGGTATTCCCGCCATCATGCCGGCGCATGTGCGCTATTCTGCCGTGGATGAGGCCCCGGCCGGGTACTCGTCCTACTGGCTGCACACGGTATTGCGCGGCGATCTCGGTTTTACCGGAGTCATTGTCAGCGACGACCTCAGCATGGCTGGTGCGCTCGGGGTCGGCGCGATCAGCGAGCGCGTCGATACTGCCCTCGCCGCCGGTTGCGAGATGCTGCTCATCTGCAATGATATGGCCGCCGCCGATCAGGCCATGCATCACTGCCTGACACGCGACTTGCCGTCCTCACGCCTTGATCTGTTGCGCGGTCAGGAAGGCCAGCTCGATCCCGAACGCTATACCGCCTACCGTGCCGAGATCGACAAGCTCCGGGAGCGCTGCAGCAAGCCCTTGTAATTCCTCTGTCAGCGCGTAGAATACGCGTTCCTCCCTTGTGGTGGTTAACTCCTTGTTCGGACGATGGGCGTCCGGACTCTATGATCCGTAAGGAGAATGCATTGCGGCATTATGAAATTGTGTTTCTGGTCCACCCTGACCAGAGTGAGCTGGTACCCCAGATGATCGAGCGCTACCGCGGCATGATCGAGGGCGACGGTGGGCAGATTCATCGTTTGGAAGACTGGGGTCGCCGTCAGCTCGCGTATCCCATCAAAAAGGCCCACAAGGCGCACTACGTTCTCATGAATGTGGAGTGCAGCGCAGCCGCCCTGGCTGAGTTGGAAGACGCCTTCCGCTTCAGTGATGCCGTATTGCGCCACCTGACCCTGGCACGCGACGAAGCCATCACCGAGGCATCGCCGCTGGCGCGCGACGAAAGCGATCGCCACGAGCGCAGCGGCGATGAAGAGCGGACAGACAGCATTCCAGCAAGCGTAGAGTAAGGAACCGACAATGGCATTTCATAAAGATAGAGACAGAGATAATGATGGTGATCGTCGCGGCGGCGGTGGCTTTTCGCGACGGCGCAAGACCTGCCGCTTCAAGGCCGAAGGTGTCAAGGAAATCGACTATAAGGACCTGAAAACCTTGCAGGCTTTCGTTGGCGAAACGGGCAAGATCGTACCCAGCCGGATCACCGGCACCAGCGCCCTCTACCAGCGGCAACTGGCAACCGCCATCAAGCGCGCACGCTTCCTGGCACTGTTGCCCTACGTCATCCGCTAACCCGCTGGCGACAAGGACAAGATCATGAAAGTCATTTTATTGGAACGCATCAACAAACTGGGCCGCCTGGGAGATGTCGTCGAGGTTCGCCCCGGCTACGGACGCAATTTCCTGATCCCCCAGGGCAAGGCAGTGGCCGCCACGCCCAGCAATTTGGCCGATTTTGCCGAGCGCAAGGCGCAGCTGGAAGCAGTCGAGGCCGAGCGCCGGCAGGCGGCGCGGGCACGGGCCGAGGCCCTGGCAGAGACCACTCTGCGCATTGCCCTGCAGGCTGGCGAAGACGGACGCCTCTTTGGCTCCGTGGGTCATCATGAGGTCGCCCGGATGCTCGAAGAACTGGGTCATACGGTGAGTCATGGCGAGGTCCGTATGCAGGAAGGCCCCATCAAGCGCACTGGCGAGTATCCGGTACGTCTGCATCTCCACCCCGAAGTCGAGATCGACATCCAGGTCGTCGTCGAACGCGCCTGATTTCGCGAGTCCAGAGGCAGAGCAATGGCGGCCCATCTGGACCAGGAAGTCAAGGCAACCCCCTACTCCCGGGAGGCCGAGCAGTCGGTCCTCGGGGGCTTGTTGATCGACCCGGAAGCTTGGGAAGCGGTCAGCGAGGCCCTTGCCGTCCACGATTTTTACGAGCGCCGTCATCAAACCATCTTCGCCGCGTCTGCCGAAATTTGTAATGCCGGCAGCGAACTCGACGCCGTCACCCTTGCTGAGCATCTCGAGGCCCGCGAGCTCCTTGCCGAGGTGGGCGGCCTCACCTACCTGATCGAACTCGCCAACCTCACCCCCAGTGCCGGCAATATCCTGGCCTACGCGCGTATCGTACGTGAACGCTCGGTCCTGCGCTCGCTGCTCCGTGCCGGCCGTGAGATCGCCGATCTGGCCTATCGCCCCGAAGGGCGGGAGGCGCGTCTGCTGCTCGACGAGGCAGAGCGCAAGATTTTTGAGCTGGCACAAGGCGAAGATCGCGGCGGCGCCCATTTTCAGCAAATCAAGGAGGTCTTGCCTGCGGTCATCGATCGGATCGAACAGATCGCCAAGGAACGCAAGCAGATCACCGGACTGCCCACCGGTTTTGTCGATCTTGACGAAAAGACCTCGGGTCTGCACCCAGGTCAGCTGGTAATCGTTGCCGGCCGCCCAAGTATGGGGAAGACGGCCTTTGCCATGAACATTGCCGAGCACGTTGCCTGTGTGGAAAAACGCGCGGTGGCGGTGTTCAGCATGGAGATGCCGACGGAAGAGATCGTCCTGCGTGCACTCTCCTCGCGCGGGCGGGTCGATCAACACCGCCTGCGCAATGGCAGTCTCAATCGCGACGACTGGCCCCGCATTGCCCAGGCCGTCGGCGAACTGAACACCGCTCCACTCTTTGCCGACGACTCGGCCGCCCTCTCTCCTGCCGAGCTGCGCTCCCGCGCCCGACGTCTCAAACGCGAGCATGATATCGCCCTGATTGTCGTCGATTATCTGCAGCTGATGCAGGTGCCCGGACGCGGCGACAACCGGGTGGCGGAAATCTCTGAGATCAGTCGTTCACTGAAGGCACTGGCCAAGGAGCTGGGCCTGCCCATCATCGCCCTTTCCCAGCTCAACCGCAGTCTGGAGAACCGTACCGAAAAACGTCCGCAGATGTCAGACCTGCGCGAGTCCGGCGCCATCGAACAGGACGCCGATCTGATCCTTTTCCTCTACCGCGACGAGGTGTATCACAAGGACAAGGAAGAGGTGAAGGGATTGGCCGAGGTCATCATCGGCAAACAGCGTAATGGACCCATCGGGACCGTGCGTATGAGCTTTTTTGGCGAATACACGCGCTTCGAGAACTACGCGCCCCTGGATGGCGGGGCCTGATTCCGGCAGGCAAGCCGATCCTCTGCTATGCTCAAAGCACTTGTGATCAAGAAAAGTGAGTGAGTCGATGAGCACTGTGCTCATGGGCAGCGCCGATGTCGATCCGCATTCCGAGCATGGATACCTTTGCTGTCCCGACTGCGGCCTGCTGCAAAAATTGCCACGCACCGGTATCCGCGGGCTGAACACCTACTGTGGACGCTGTGGCGCCACCCTGGAGCGCACTCGCGGGCGCAGCATCAATGCTGCCCTGGCCATGTGCCTGAGCGCCTTGTTCCTTCTGCTGCCGATGAATCTTCTCCCGTTTTTGTCGGTAGATATTTTTGGCGTTCACCACACCAGCATCGTCTATTCCGGCATTGCCGGGATCGCGGCCCAGGGCTGGCCAGTGGTTGCCGTGATCCTGGCACTGGAACTCATCATCCTGCCTTTTTTTCGCTTCGGCTTTTTGGCCGCTGTCTTGCTCGGCATCTATCACGACTATCATCATCCTCATCTGGGCAAGCTCTTTCGCTGGTCGGAACGCCTCGATCAATGGGCCATGCCTGATGTCTTTCTCATTGGCTGCGTCATCGGCTATGGCCGGGTCGCTCCGTTTCTGCCCATCAGTATCGGAATCGGCGGTTATTGCGTCCTCGCCGTTTCTTTTCTCACCTTGCTGACCCGCGCGAGCCTTGATCGACGCGAAATCTGGCGGCGTATTGGCCCTTGCTGCCAGCATCTCGAAGAAGGGGTGGAGTACGTCGGTTGCCCCTTTTGTGGTCTGCCGCACCCCAGAGCGGAGGCGGATGGCCAACATTGCCGCCGTTGTGGCGAACGAGTCTGGCGCTATCGGCCGGACACCGAGATACGCGTCCTGGCACTGACCCTTGCGGGGTTCTTCTGCTATCCCTTTGCCTATCTCTATCCCATGGAGAGCAATTACCAACTCGGCAGTTTACAGGGCTACACCATCATGACCGGGGTGCACAAGCTGATCCAGGCGAATTTTTATGTATTTGCGGCCATCATCTTTCTTGCCAGCGTGCTTACCCCCTTTCTGAAACTGTTTGGCCTGAGCTGGTTCCTTGTCTCAGTGCATGGCCACTCGCAGCGCTGGCTGCGCAGTAAGACCATGCTTTTCCGGGTCATTCGCCAGATCGGCCGCTGGTCCCACATCGATGTCTTTACCGTCGCCGTCTTTCTGCCCCTCATGCATCTCTCCGGCTTGCTGGCGGTGTACGTAGGAAAGGCGTTACCCTTCTTCCTTGCCGTTGTCGTAATCACCATGTTTGCCACCGAGATCTTCGATCCCCGCCTCCTCTGGCAAAAGGTCGATGAACAACAGGAACAAGATGAGTCAGTCTTCGTCAACACCGCAAGCGCAGAATCGTAAACCCCGCTGGCCAGGTCTGATCTGGGCAGTGCCGGTCGCCGCACTGGCGATTGTCGGTTGGCTTGCGTTACGAAGTTATCTCGACCAAGGGCCGACGGTTACCGTGGAGTTTCCCACCACCGGCGGGATCAAGGCCAATCATACCTCGGTAAAGTTTCGCGGAGTGACGGTTGGGCAGGTCACCGGTACCCGACTGGCGAAGTCCTTGGACAAAATGTCCGTCACCATCCGCTTCGACCCCTACATGGCCGGACATCTGGGCAAGGGGACGCGCTACTGGATTGCTGGCAAGGAAGTCAGTTTCAGCGATCTGAGCTCCCTCAAATCCCTCATCGCCGGGCCCTATATTGGCGTGGATCCACATCCCGGCCCGACGGTGCACAAGGTGGTGGGACTGAGCCAGGAGCCGGTGCTCAAAAGCGAGCCGAAAGGTCTGACGCTCATCCTGCAAAGCGATCATTTCAATGTCGTAGAGCGGGCGGCTCCCATTTTTTATCAGGGGATGCAGATTGGCGAGGTGCGCGGCAAGGCGCAGGCCCCGGATGGTGACGGCTTCCGTATTTATGCCTTCATCTCGCAAAAATATCTGCATCTGATCAACGCCCGCAGTCGTTTCTGGAACTCTGGCAACATTCGCTTCGCTCTCCTTGGCAAAGACCCAGGCCTGCATCTACCGCCCAGCAACGCCATCCTCTCTGGGGCCATCTCGGTATTCACGCCAGAGTCGGGAAAACCGGCTACGGAAAACATGCAATTCCATCTCTATCCCAGCGCACAGGCAGCGCGCTGGGCACCGCGCAGCAATGCCGTGTTCTACCAGTTGGTACTGCCGGGAGGACCAAAGGGTTTGGCGAGCGGAGCTGCCGTGCGCCTGGAAGGAGCTCGGGTAGGCACGGTTACCGCCGTCGACATGCGCTACGACCCGCAGCGCAAGGCTCTGCAGACCGATGTGCAATTGGCGCTCGAACCGCAGCGCATTCCTCTGGCCGACGCTCAATGGGATGAACGCAATCCACGCCCCCAGATGGACGCGATGCTGCGCGCTCTGATCGCGCAGGGGCTGCGGGCCGAAATGCAACAGAACCCGCCTCTCATAGGCAATCCGGAGATTTCCCTGGTCATGCTTCAGCACCCCAAAGCGGCGACTCTGGCTGCTGGCAACCCACCTCAGATTCCTTTTGTGGAGGGTGGAAGTCTCGCCGGAACGCTGGCTCAGGTCGATGGCATCCTGCGGGAAATCCATGCACTGCCCCTACCAGAGATCGCCAAGAATCTGCAAATCACGACGCAGCGGATTGCTGCCCTCAGCCAATCGGAAAAAACGCAGGAGACACTCCGCCACCTTGCTGCGGCAACGCAGCACCTGAATGCCATTCTGGCGTCCGGCCAAAAGCAGTTACCGGAAACACTGCAGCATTTGCGTGCCGCGAGCGCGCAGGCAGAGCAAGCCTTGCAGGCGGCACACGGCCTATTGGCAGCTGAGGGCAGCGCCGGTAATGCACCGGAGTCCAGTACCCTGCCGCGTGCACTATATGAACTCAGCCGCGCCGCTGCCTCGCTGCGTTCCCTGACTGACTATCTCAACAGCCACCCCAATGCCCTTTTGATCGGGAAATGACCATGGCCTGGATCCGTCTCTGTTTTCTTCTTGTTTTCACCCTGCTCCTCAGTGCCTGCGCCAGCACCCCAACGCAGTACCTGAGTCTGAACGCGCAAGGCTCGCCCCTACCCACTCAGCCACTGACAGAGAAGCACCGCCTGTTGATAGTCGATCACGTACAGATGCCCGCCAGTATCGATCGCCTCTACCTTACCCGCCGTAGCGGCGACAATGGCATGGAGGTATCCGGGCATGTGCGTTGGATCGCGCCGCTGGGCGGCATGACGCAGCGCGTGTTAACGGAGGATCTGCGGCGGCGTCTACCCGATCTTACCGTGCTGCTTGCCGGTTC
>NZ_JBYCKU010000060.1:0-26584 GCF_057473545.1 Acidithiobacillus sp. TH-A67 | reverse complement strand
TTTCCCTTCCTGCGAAGAAGGTCAGCATCGCGGCGCGTCTGGGATTGACGCCAGAAACCTTCTCGCGCGTCCTCCGCCGCCTGAAAGATGCCCATGCCATCGATATGCAGGGGCAGCATATCGTGATTCTGGATCGCAAGAAGTTGTTGGCTATCAGTCTGGCGTGAGCGTAGGGGCTGCGTTCCTCTGAATCGCTGCCGTTGCAGATGTCCCGATGCCCGCATAGGGCATCTTGACATACAGGTTCCAACAGATAAGACAGGAACTGATTACTTACTATTGGATGATGTCATGGATTCCTATCCCTCACATCTACCCGCCGACGCCGCCACCGCGATGTTCATCGGTGCCATCCAGGGCCTGGTGATGCAGACCCTGCTGAACGGCAAACCCCAACATATTCGCAGCGCGGCGCCAGGAATGTTCGCGCTGTACCACCGCTGCATTCGGAGCCAGCCATGACGTTTTCCGCAATAAACTGCCGCACCCTGCTGCTGCTTGCCGTATTGGTGCCCATTCTGATCTTGTTCGGCTACGTAGCGCTACGCTCGGGGTCGCTGGCGCCGGTGTCGGTCACGACAACCAAGGTGGCAAGCCGCGCCCTGCAACCGGCGCTGTTCGGCATCGGCACCGTGTAGGCGCACTACACCTACAGTATTCCCGATCGTGGTCGGGCGGGGGTTGCGGTTGAACGTATACGTGGCCGACCACGTCAAGGCTGGTCAGCTTCTAGGCGAGATGGACCCGGTCGATCTCGGCTAGCGTCAGGCCGCGCTCGATAGGGTTTTTAGTCACGGCGACCGCCACTGTCGCCACAGTGTCGTGCTTGCAATCGTCACGGGAGCGACCGGAAATGCTGGCCTGTCGCGCAGTCCTCGACGTATCCGGCAAATGGCAGGTGCAGTATCGTACCTACTCAAAACGCCGATATGCTCTTATATAACCATGCATGGCAAATAAAAATGCAGCGATACACCGCTGCCAAGAATTGCACGTCACTATGTGGAGGAGGAGAAGTGCTCTCAGAAACTGTATTGCAACATCAGGCGATCATCGACAAATGTGCCATGATAATTGGCGAAAGGATTACTGTGATCGATGGCAAGACGATTGCGTAAGGATAATCCCTTCCAGAATCCTCCTGGGGTATAGGTAACGTCAATGTAGTTGGCCTCGACATTGGGAAGAAACGGTGCCGTGTGGTACCAGCTGTAGGAGTATTTGAAGCGAAGGGTGGGTATGGGATGAAAGACAAATCCGGCCTTCCAGGCATGTCCCGCAGCAGAAGCTGAAATCAGACCATAATCCATAATACTAGTGTAGAGAGGATCCGCGCTGTACTGTTGGGTATAGGGGGAAATGAACCCACCGTTGGGCAGGATTTTACCGTTAGGCAAGGTTGTATCACGCTGCGGAATGTTGTCGTATGCCGCAAAGACCGAGCCGCTCATACCATAAAAGTGTGCTTTTATCCCCAGCATACCGCCAAATACCGTAGCATTCACGGGACCAGTCAGCTGGGCTCCATCAGCCCACTCCCGCGCGTACTGAAAATCGGCGAAAGGCTGGAAATGCTGCAGCAAGACTGGGGTAGTATAACCTACGGTGCCATAGAATAGATTCGTTAAGTCATAGAACCGGTAGTACCATGCCGCTGCTTTTATCCCCAGTTTTTGTCCCTTTATACCAAAGGCTAGAGTACCGTCGCTGTTGTTAGGCAAATAGTTATAGTAGGAGTTGTAGTTGAGCAACGTCTGTCGATGATAATCGGACTGAATACGGTTTTTATAACGAAACTCGCGGATACCAATGATGCTCAGGTTGGGTAGAGGATGGACCGTTACGGAAACGGCCTGATACGTGTTAGGGATCATGAACGCATCGGCGGTTCCCATCCAAGGTGTATTGAGCAGGAGATTGCCAACGTCTACCTGCAGCCATGGATTCTGATACTGCAAATAGGCTTGCCCCAAGACATTTAAGGAAGTTCTTGACCCCATCAACAAGGGGTCGAGGCGCAGCTCGCGACCGTTGGTATCGTTGGCCCCAAGATCATTGGCGGTATAGAAGGCAACGCCAGCGCTAACGCCATACAATGGAGCTGTCTGCACCTTGATCATGCCACCGAGGGAATAGGCATAACGATTTTCTACCGAATCACCGCCAAACATTTGATTATCATAGTAGGACCGGATATTGCCGCTTACTGTGGATTTCTCGAGGAACTGTTGTATGGTTTCTCCGTAGCTAATTGCTGGTAGCGCAATCAGCCCGATGATCAATAGCGGTATTGGTTTCATTGATTTCTCCTTTTTTTGGCCTGCAGGATAAAACTACCTATCTGCCTGTTTCTGATGCCAGCCTTGGACTCTCGCACTGCATAGGTAATCCGGTTTCTTCGGATAAACAGGGAACACAGAAGAGCCCACCCGTCCACATGTAAAAAACTCTTCTGTGTGGCGATCACCCAGAAAAATGCCAGCATTGCGGTAAAGACCACGCCCAAAGGGGCAAAAATCCAGAAGCCGATCTTGTCGGCGAGCAAATAGGTTGCTGAATTGAAAACGCTCAAGAGGAAGGTAAAGCCCCACCAGCCCATATTGAATTGAACGGCAGTCCATCCCACAGATAGCACAGGATATCGCCATGCACATCCACCACAGGCCAAAGCCCCACAGGAGGGCAACCATCAGACCCGCCATTTGTGCGAAATGCGTCATCTCCGCCAGGGCACCGTGAAAATTGGCAAAATCTGCATTGCCCAGAGTGATCATTATCATTGCACCGGTACCGATCGGTCCCAGTGGCAGCCAACTAGAAACCGCCATATCCTGATGCGGCATTTTGTGCAGAATCAAGCGAAGCAACAGAATCGCGAGAATCTCCATCGCCAGTAGCACCAATATCGCCCAGAACACATAACTCAGGTAAATCACGTTCTCAGCTGCAGCAGGAGCTTGGTGTGGTGCCAGCAACCGCCACTGGCCGCGGCAATCGCGGGCGACACGATGGGTAGCCACCAGGCGGCTGTCAAACCCATGTCAAAGGCAAAGCTGGAATATGACGGTCAAAGCCACACCCAACAGGAAAAAACCCATGCCCAGAGAGGACGTTATTTTTGTTCATGCACCGCGCTCCTCGTCACGTCGCCTCTGCAACATGGTTTCACCGATGGCTCTGGCAGAATCTGGGTCCAGGAGTTGTCGAGCAAGAGGGAAAATCTCTCCATCCTCCAGGGCGATGTGAACGCGGTTCATTGTAATGAATGGCTCAAGTCGTAGTGCTCGAATCTTTTTGGTAGCGACCAAGTCGCGCAGATCCTCTGCAAGATTCTGCCAAGCCTCTTCCAGCTGGCGGTGTTGGGCAGTCAGGTTTCGTAAGGGTGCACGAAGAAACTCTGGAAAATCCGGATGTACCAAAAGCCAAGGGAAGAGCGCGAATTCTTCATCGGCATGGTGGGCTGGGCCGGCAAGATCAAAGTATCGTAGAATACGCTCGGCAGCTGTCAACGACTCGTTGTCCACCCCATGACTTTGCAAATGCCCAGGGATCCGCTCTAAGGTGTCGCAGTGCTTCTCTATGCGCCGATGGCAAGCCAACAAGAGTCCTACCGGATCATCAAAGGAGGGTGCAGATACATCCATCAAATCCATAGCATAACCCTCTATAGAGTCTATTGATCACCTAACGACTACAGATCATCATTAGCGTTCACCAAACGCGACGCCGCGATTCTGTGACCTACCGCAGAACCAAGCCAGGAGCTGTATCGTTTCGCTACGATGACGCAGCGCACAGACGTTTACCTTGATTCCGATCAAGAATCCTCGCTCATCGCGGATACGTACGGACAACACTATCTCGCCCTTCAGAATAGTCTATACTTGGCGCAGATGCGAACTGGCTGAGCCTGTCCCACGTGAAATGGAGGAGGACTAAGTGAGTCACTTATTGGATCGACTGAAATTCTTAGTGCGCGATCAAGAAGCGTTTGCCGATGGCCACGGCGTAAAATTGCGCGACGATCGTCAGTGGGAGGACGCCTATCGCCACCGTTGGCGCTACGATAAGATCGTACGCACTACTCATGGGGTAAACTGCACCGGTGGATGCAGCTGGAATGTGCATGTCAAAAATGGATTGGTGGTTTTTGAGATGCAGGCTCACGATTACCCGGAAACGCGCCCAGACCTACCCAATCACGAGCCCCGGGGATGTCAAAGAGGCGCCAGCTTTTCCTGGTACCTCTATAGTCCACATCGTATCAAATACCCGATGGTTCGCGGACGCTTGCTGGAGCTTTACCGCGCCGAGAAGGCTCGGGGAAAGGATCCCGTGGAGGCTTGGCGAGCCATCCAAGAAGACCCGCGCAAACGCAGCAGCTACATCGCTGTTCGAGGCTTGGGGGGCTTTGTTCGTAGTTCTTGGGAGGAAGTCAATGAGATTATCGCCGCCGCGAATGTGTATACCATTTTGCAGTACGGCCCAGATCGCATTGCCGGATTTTCCGTCATCCCGGCCATGTCCATGATTAGCTATGCCTCGGGCGCCCGTTACCTCTCCCTCATCGGCGGGGTACCGTTGAGCTTCTACGACTGGTATTGCGACCTCCCCCCCTCTTCGCCCCAAGTCTGGGGGGAGCAGACGGATGTGCCAGAGTCGGCCGATTGGTTCAACTCTACTTATATCATTGTCGCAGGCACCAATATCCCAGCAACCCGCACCCCAGACGCACACTTTTATTCCGAAGTACGCTACAAAGGGACGAAAGTGGTCGCTATGGCACCCGACTATGCTGAATATGTCAAGTTTGCCGATGAATGGCTACCCGTTCGAGCCGGGACCGACGCGGCATTCTTTTTGGCTATGGGCCATGTCGTCTTGCAGGAATTCTATATTCAAAAGGAAGTCCCCTATTTTATAGACTATTGCCGCCGTTTCACGGACTTACCCATGCAGGTAATACTCCGACCTCTACCGGATGGCCACCACACCAGTGATCGCTTCCTCCGGGCTGGTGATTTCAAAGATCAGTTGGGGCAGGATTCCAATCCGGACTGGAAAACCATCATTTTTGACGAGCTAACTAAGAATTACCGGTGTCCAAAGGGGTCAATAGGCTTCCGATGGGATGAAGCTGAAGGCAACTGGAACCTGCTTCAAGAGGACGCCAGCAGCCATGCGCCCATTGTTGCCGAACTCTCGGCTTTAGGAAAGCCCAATACCGAACTTGTAACCGTGGTTTTTCCGTACTATGGCAAGCGCGGTGAAGATGTACCCGCTTTGATAGAGCGCAAAGTTTCAGCTCGGCGCCTGCAGACAAAACATGGAGAATTACTCGTTTGTTCAGTTTTTGATTTGTTACTAGCTCAGTATGGTGTGCGTCGAACCGGTGTAGAAATAGTAGAAGAGAACGATCCGCTTGCTGACTATTCGGATCCCGATCATTGCTTTACGCCAGCCTGGCAGGAGTCCATCACGGGCATACCCCAAGATGTGTGTGTGCGTATTGCCCGCGAGTTCGCGCAGAATGCCGTAGCCACGCAAGGCCGTTCTATGGTGATAGTCGGTGCAGGTACCAATCATTGGTATCACAACGACATGAACTATCGCGCTATCATAAACCTAGTACATCTTTGTGGCTGTGTCGGGCAAAGCGGCGGCGGTTGGGCACATTATGTCGGACAAGAGGCGCTTCGGCCCCAGGCGGGATGGCTTCCTTTATCCTTCGCCAGCGATTGGTATCCCCACGCTCGCCAAGCGGCCGGCACCAGCTTCTGGTATCTTCACACAGACCAATGGCGGTACGAGCGTGTCCATGCGGAACAGCTTCTGCAGCCGGCAGCTAAGGCCAGCTATCGAGGCCATACTCTCGCTGACTATAATGTCGTTGCCGAGCGAATGGGTTGGTTGCCTGCAGCGCCGCACTTTGATCGCAATCCCTTGGAGATTCTGGCGAGCCTGGAACAACAGGGATGCACGACGGACGCAGATGCCATCGAGGCTGTTATCACAGACTTGCAAAATGGAGACTTACGATTTGCCAGCGAGGATATTGATCACCACAATAATTGGCCACGTAATCTTTTTGTATGGCGCAACAATCTAATCGGTACCAATGCCAAGGGGCACGAGTATTTCCTCAAACACTTACTCGGCGCAGAAAACGCCGTGCTGGGACGCGATGATGCGGGAGCTTCCAGTCAAGAAATAAAATGGCGAGAGTCTGCACCTATAGGAAAACTAGATCTGATGGTCGACATCAACTTTCGTCTGAATAGCACCGGCGCTTACTCTGACATCATCTTGCCCACTGCTACCTGGTACGAGAAAAACGACCTCAACACTACCGATATGCATCCATTTATCCACCCTCTAGGTGCTGCAGTAGACCCAGGTTGGGAGAGTCGAAGTGACTGGCAGATTTTCCGGAACATTGCCCAGCGTTTTTCTAAACTTGCCACAAAACATCTTGGCATCCGAAAAGATCTTTTAGCGTTAGCTTTACTGCACGATAGCCCTGACGAATTGGGCCAAGCTATTGGTGTCGATGACTGGAAAAGGAAGGGTACAAGACCAATACCGGGACGGAATTGTCCGCGTTTAGAAATCGTGACTAGAGACTACAGCCAAGTTTACCACCAATACTGCTGTATCGGACCTCGTCTGCAAGACTTGGGCAATGGTGCGAAAGGGGAACATTGGGAAGCAGGACAGGAAATAGAGGAGTTACTACATATAAACGGCGCATTCCAGGGCGAGGACCAAGAAGACGCTCACCGACCCTCTCTCAGCACAGATATTCAAGCCTGCGACATGGTCTTACATCTCTCTCCGGAAACCAACGGCGAGGTTGCATACAAAGCGTGGCGTTCCCTAGAGAAGAAAACGGGCCTACAACTGACTCAACTGGCCGCGAACCGGCGCGATGAGAAAATCCATTTCCATGATCTCCAAGTACAGCCCCGGAAAGTTATATCTTCTCCGACGTGGAGCGGCCTGATGTCCGATGCCGTCAGTTACAATTCTGGATACATCAATATTCATCATGCCGTGCCCTACAGAACCCTGACTGGACGTGGCCAATTTTATCTAGATCATGAGTGGTTTCTGGACTTTGGTGAGGGATTCTGCACCTATCGCCCACCACTACCAACCTTGGCAGTCCAAGGTTTGGACGAGCGCTTCGACACTCAGAATGGGTTGTTATTGCGATTCCTCACTCCACACGACAAATGGGGCATCCACAGCACCTATCATGATGACCTACGTATGCTCCATCTCTCGCGAGGAGGCCCCCATATCTGGATCAGCGAGAAAGATGCCGATCGTCTGCATATCGCGGATAATGACTGGGTCGAGGGAATCAACGAGAACGGGGCACTTATGGCACGTGCCGTTGTAAGTCAAAGAATACCCGAAGGGGTCTCGATCATGTATCATCAGCAAGAGAATACCATCAATGTCCCTGGCGCACCTAGCACCGGTAAGCGCGGTGGAATCAATAATAGCGCCACTCGCGTCATTGTTAAGCCGACCCATATGGTCGGAGGCTATGCCCAACTTGCCTGGACGTTAAACTATTACGGTCCCGTAGGCAGCCAGCGCGACTCCGAAATCCTGATTCGCAAGGTAAGCGATGCAACAATAAAGTGGATGGAAGGGCCACTAACGGAAAAAGACGAAGCCATACTTAGGCAAGCCGTGGAGGGCACCAGATGAAAGTCCGTGCACAATTTGCTCTCGTTTTCAATCTCGATAAATGTATAGGATGCCACACTTGTTCCGTTACCTGTAAGAATACCTGGACGAATCGCCGCGGTACGGAATACATCTGGTTTAATAACGTCGAAACGAAACCCGGCGTAGGATATCCTAAAAACTGGGAGAATCAGGATCACTGGCACGGTGGATGGGTGCGCAAGAATGGTAAGCTGCATTTAAAACAAGGTGGGCGCCTTTGGGAGTTGATGACCATATTCGCTAACCCACACCTTCCTGAAATCCTCGATTATTACGAGCCATTTTCGTTTAATTATAGCCATCTGGTGGATAGCCCCCTGGTCGAAACGGCACCCGTAGCTCGACCCGTCTCCCTAGTGAGCGGACGTACATTAGACAAAATCAACTGGAGCGGCAATTGGGAAGATCAACTAGGTGGAACCTATAAAACTCGTTCAGTAGATTACAACTTGCGCGAGGTCTCGAATAAAGAACTTCTTGGAGAGTTTGAAAAGACCTTTTTTTTCTATCTGCCACGCATGTGTAACCATTGTCTCAATCCAGCTTGTGTAGCCGGATGTCCCTCGGGAGCGATCTATAAGCGAGAAGAAGACGGTATCGTCCTGATTGACCAGGATCGTTGTCGGGGATGGCGAATGTGTATTTCCGCCTGTCCCTATAAGAAAGTATATTTTAATTGGGAATCTGGAAAATCGGAAAAATGTATTGCTTGCTATCCGCGAGTAGAGTCAGGTCTGCCGACCATCTGTTCCGATACATGCGTCGGCCGTATCCGCTATAACGGCATCATGCTATACGATGCAGACCGGATTGCAGAGTACGCAAATACTGAAAATCTGGAAGACCTTTACGAGGCACAACTTCAGATCTTCCTCGATCCGCACGATCCAGAAATTGTAGCTCAAGCTCGTCGGGACGGTGTTCCAGATTCTTGGATTGATGCAGCCCAGAGATCGCCAATATATAAAATGGCCGTAGACTGGAAGATTGCGCTTCCGTTGCATCCGGAGTTTCGCACCTTACCGATGGTCTGGTACGTACCTCCCCTATCACCCATGGGTAGAGAAATACATCCCAAACGCATCCCTAAAACTGCAGACGAGGTACTTCCCCGTCTGGAATCGTTGCGGATTCCAATTGATTATCTCGCAAGTCTCTTTACCGCAGGAAAACGCGAACCAGTAATTGCGGCTTTGACGAAGCTTATCGCCCTGCGTGCCTATCAGCGCAGTATACACGTGGACAAGAGCGCCAATCTAGATGTTTTGTCTGGCGCTGACCTGGATGTTGCTACAGCACAAGAGATGTATCGATATCTAGCGCTCGCACATTACGACGACCGCTTTGTTATTCCTACCAGTCATCAGGAAACAATGATGGATGATCCATACGATTTTCAAGGGCAAAACGGCTTTGTCTTTGGTAATGATAGCAGCACCGGAATCAGCCCTCCTGAGATCTTTCCCAAACGACGCAAGGAAAGTCCTGGTGCTAACGTACAACCTTTACACTTCCGTCCTTACTATAACAATAAGGACACGGCATGATCCGGCAGCCGTTGTTTCACATTTTAGCTTTGCTGTTGGACTATCCTGGCAGCAACCTGAGCGCGGCTCTTTCAGAAATTCACACATCAGTAGATGCCGACGAGTTTCTTCCATTGGAACGAAAAGTCTTATTACAGCATATCGAATGGATGGAAAAGCAAGAGTCGTTAGCTCTAGAGGCCAAATACGTCGAGACCTTCGATTGGACACCGTCCTGCGATTTACACTTGAGCGCACATCTCCTTCCAGAAGATGACCGCGGCCGAGGGACCGTGTTATTACGATTATTGGAGCACTACTCAGCACACGGTTGGGTCCCCAGCCCTCAGTATTTACCAGATTACCTTCCAGTAATTCTCGACTTTGCCGCGACCCTCACTATAGAGGAAAGTCGTGTATTTCTCTCCGCCGCACAGGAGTCTATAACAATTCTGGAAGAAAAGCTGCGTGGCATTCATAGTCCCTATGCGAGACTGGTTGCGATAATTCTTCCATACGCACAACTCGTTGATAACTTACCAGCTGGAGTAGAGTCATGAACTGGTCCTGGAATTATTTTCTCTTTGGGGTTTATCCTTTCATTGCGGGAACAACATTCCTTGTGGGGTCCATAATACGCTATGAGCGAGAACAGTACGGTTGGTCTAGCTTTTCCAGTCAAATTCTCGCATCCAAGCGCTATATGATGTGGGCGAGTAATCTCTGGCATATCGGAATTCTTACGCTCTTTCTCGGGCACTTTACAGGATTTCTCACCAATATCTTGGAATGGCTTGGTGCAGATCCGGTTGAGCATCAGTGGATTGCTGCCGGCGCAGGTATTACCGCCGGCGTAATTGCAATGATCGGCGGTCTTATGCTACTGCTTCGGCGTCTCCTTGATCCCAACGTACGCTACGCTAGCCGTTTCATGGACATATTTATTCTGGTTTGGTTGTTGATCACACTATGCTTTGGATTGGGTACTCAGTTTATTAGCGTACCAGACGCGCTATCTGATCACGTCCAAAACATGCAAATACTCATACAGTATGTAAGAAGTATAGCTACGTTTCAGCCAGATCCGTCTCTGATACGGAACATTCCCATTATTTATAAAATCCATATGTTTTGCGGGATGACGGTGTTTTTTCTTTTCCCTTTTAGCAGATTGGTGCATATCTGGACTGTACCCTTAAATTACGCTATTCGTCCATATCAGCTGGTGCGGGCCAAAATCCGTTCGGTCATATAGATGAGAATGTGGAGGAAAAAGAACGTATAGGGCTTCAGCAATGAATGAGTGTGATCTCTCTACATGATGTTCTTAGCCGACGAAATCCCAATTATTGCAATTAAATGTCACGCTTTGCGGATAAAATAATCATGCTCAGGATGCGTAAAGTGCAGGCTTGCCAAGCGTCGGAACCACACTCATGTATGCTGTTCCAACGTTCGCGATTGATCCGCCGGATAGAATCCTCATCCATCAGCGTGGAGCCGAGATATCTGTGGTAGCGCATACAGAGTTGGCGTACATTGTCTGGCGCCGCAGGCTCTCAAGGAGATAGTTTTGACATTAGGTGGATGCTTTCGACCGTGAGATTCACACCATTATTCCGCAAGTCTGGACAGCTTCGGAATGAATGAGTGAGTTCGTAGGAAATAACCCTGGAGGACTATATATGGCGCAGCAAGTTAGCAGCATTCAAGGATCACCTCGAAGCGTTCTGACCGGAGCGACTATTGGCTTTTTTATTGGGGCTGGATCAGTATCTCTCTATGGGCCGACTGCGCACATCTTTGTGCAAGCCATGCACCTATCTCCCACACAAATTGGTTGGTTGGTCGGTATGCCGATGCTTACCGGTTCTCTGCTTCGCATTCCTTTTGGCGCATCTGTTGATCATAATGGGGGTCGCGTTCCCTTCCTGATCCTGCTAATCGCGTCCTTAGTTGGCATAGCAGGGCTCTACTGGATGCTGCTGACCTTGTATCCGAATCATCTGGATGCTCATTACTATCCCTATTTATTAGGATTAGGCGCTCTCGCAGGCAGCGGCATTGCTACGTTTTCTGTGGGCATTGGACAAGTATCGTATTGGTATCCAAGAACAAGTCAAGGCAAAGCTTTAGCCATATTTGGTGGATTAGGAGACTCTTCTCCAGGTTTCGTTGCACTTATTTTACCAATTGTGATAATGGTAGCCGGCCTTTGGTCCGGCTATCTGTTTTCCTTAATCATGATTATTTTGGGAATCTTATTTTATTATTTCTGGGGCAAGAATGCGCCATATTTTCAGCATGCGCGCCATATGGAAAAAGGAGAAGCAAAAATTCGTGCCAAAGCAGACGGAGAAGATCTGTTTCCAGCAGGCGGCCTCTGGAAATCACTCGTCTTATCTGCGCGGCATTGGCGAACATGGCCATTGGTTTGGCTTTATTTTACAAACTTTGGCGGGTTTCTTGCACTCACGGTCTGGTTCCCTACCTTCTGGAAAAACTACTATCACACCACCATTTTGACGGCCACCATTCTGACTGCGAGCTTCTCTTTGCTCGCTGCATTCATCCGCATTTGGGGCGGCGCTCTCGCCGATCGTAAGGGAGGAGAGCCAATAGCTGCTATTTCATTAATTATCTTGCTTGTCGGCGCAATCGTTATGACGTTCTCACAAATGTTCTGGTTGACAGTGATAGGCGAGTTGCTGGTGGGTGCCGGCATGGGTATTAACAACGGTGCCGTTTTTAAGTTGGTACCCCACTACGTACCGGATGCTGTAGGAGGTGCGTCAGGATGGGTCGGTGGTCTCGGTTGTCTGGGCGGCTTCGCAGTACCACCTCTCCTAGGTGCATTCGTTGATCGCTTCGGAAGTCAGGGGTATCCCTTGGGCTACTGTGTATATATTGGGTTAGCAATGGTGAGCTTGTTGTTGATCTGGATATCCAATGCAGGAACAAAACGCTGGGGTAAGAACTTGGAGCACCGCCAATCGTAACCGTCCGAGTAACCCACCTAGTCGCCTGAGGTCTGTTCAGGATACGGTAGGGCTCGTCCAGTTCCAGGGGGGAAATTCGTGAAGTTTTTTGGCGGGCCAGGTGGGGAGTTTATCGAGGACGTTGTATCACCTCCAGTGAAAATCCGGGGATAGCGTCAGCAAAAATTTACACAGTGAAAAGATGGGTTGGGTGCACTGTATCCGGTACGAAGGCGCAGCCGGTCAGGGAGAGTGTGGCGGCCAAGCCAATGACTTTGGCGGCAAGGGAGATTTTGTGTTGCATGATGCGGTCCTGTTTTGCGTGGATATCGGTTGCATACCATCTTACTTATTCAAAATAATGATGAACCAGATTTCTAGATAGAAAAAGTGGTTTATTTTATTTTTTATTTCATTCTCTTTCTTTTCGTGCTGTAAATTTTTAGCCCTTTTTTAGTTATTTTTTTTATCGCTTTTTTTATATCATTAATTTTTGTTGTTGGATAATCTGCGCTTAAAATATCGTAGCCAGATTTTTTAATAAAAAGCGGAAAAAGTCTTTCAAAAGAATGCGCCAATGTTCCGTCCAGTTGATTTTTTTCATCTTCAAAAATATCAGATCCTAGATTTAACGATTTCAAATAACTTAGGGCCGCACCCCTTACATAAAACATTGTTCCTGCCGAAAAATCCCACTTAGCCCTGCAAAGATTATCAATTCCAAAAAGTTTTGCAAAATCTAACATATTCGGATTGTTTCCAATGTCCGCATCGGAAAACATAGAAACTCTATCGTGAAATATCATGCCAACACTTTCTAGCTCATCGAATGCTGTAGACACCCATTTAAAGCAACTTTTATCACCAATATTATATTTTAGGTGAACCTCTGCCCATTTTGATCCGTCTGTTAAATGCGAGCTCTTTTTTGTGTGAGCCTTTAAAATTATATTATATTCTTCAAGGAGAAAGTTATTTAGCACATAAATAAATGGCAAAACATCGCGCCCCTTGTTTTCTGTTATGATTACAAAACAACTGAATTTACTTGTTTCAGCCCTTTTTATGACGTGTGCAGCAGCTTGTTCTGATGTTGTTGCAAAAACATCGGCATCATCTGATAAGGATTCTATTTGATCAAATAATGTGTCAACTAATTCTGGATAGTAAAAATGAGCAACAATTCCAAAGTTTTTACTGCTCATATTTCCCCGTGGAGTGCTAGCCGTTAATTTCTGGCAGCGATCAGACAAATTGTCCCTTGACGTTTCATGTGGGTAGCCTGAGATCCTGCTTGCCCAAATATCCAAGTTTCTGCTACCGGACAAAATGCATTCTTTGGTTCGGTAGGCGCTCGGTGCCGTTGGTATAATCTACTAGTTTTCCTCAAGGCCGGCAAGGCCATGTGTAGCTGCTACAAGTAACCCTTGCCAACGTTGCTCCCGATCTGCATCCTTGCCAGTAATGCCATCCATCATCCACTCCCATGCAACGAAAGAGCAGTCATGGTCGGACAACCAGCTTCAACACGGAAGAACGCCCCTCAGCGAGCGGTTACGGATTACTGAACTGTTTCACTGCCCCCAAATACGCCTTGGCAGCGCAGATTTCCAAGCCTGCGGCAAAATGCAGTGCGTCGGCCTGGTCCTTCAACTTATTGACAGGGAAACCCCAGGCCTTGGCCAAGTCACCCATGGAGGCGGTGAGTGGCAGCTTGGCCGCGACCGGCTTAGCACCCATCTTCTTGATCGTCTCGGCGAGTACGTCCGCGTGCGCTTCATGATCCTTTTGAAATTCCAGGGCCAGTTTGAGCGGACCCGGCTTCAGGAGCTTATTGTCAGCTCCCACCTGGTAGGCCGCAATCGCCTGATGTTCGGCATTCAGGGCAAAGTTCAGGATACCCAGATCGTGGCTCTCGCTGTTCGCAGGCATCCCTGCGGCCCGCACCGTGGCCGGCAAAACCAGATTTCCGGCAGCCGCCAGACCCAGACCAAAAAGGGCACTTTTTTCAGAAAATCCCGACGATTTGCGCCAACTTGCTCATTTTCCAGCATGATATTCTCCTGCCTGTGACGAGAAAAGAGTGATGAACTGTGTCATCACAGTCTAGTATGCACGGCGCAGACCTGTGGATGCATCCTAACTGCTGATCAGCGTCACGTCTCCCAGTAAAAACGCTGGAACGCCTGCTGATCACCACGCGTAACAGCAAGTAGCAGTCGCTCCAGCTCGGCTGTGTCAATCATGAGGCATTACGGGACAATTCATGATTCCTCACACTTTTGCATTCACACCTCTCTGCCGCGAAGCCGTATGCTCATTGCTAGAGTCTGGCCCAAAGATAGCGAAGAGTACCTGTACTTGACCACGAGCGGGACGCAACTGGAGAGAGCATCATGAGAAAGCAGATGAGATTTTCCCTAAGAAATGGCCTGTTGGGTATTGCAGCCCTCGGCTTGAGTGGTGCCGCGATGGCTGCCCCCATCGATCTGCAACTGAACATTGGCACGCCGGCGTACTACCCGCCTGCGGTCGTCGCCACTCCGCCACTGATGGTCTGGCTGCCCAGTCTGGGCGTGTATGCGGCTTATGGCAGCTCCCAGCCCATTTTCTACGGTGGCTCCAGCTACTACTACTTTTACGGCAATCGATGGTGGGTAGGTCCGGCATACCGTGGGCCGTGGCGCCCGATTGCCGCGCCACCCCCGGGATTACAACGCTGGCATCCCGGCGATTGGCAGCGGGTGCAGAACGAGGCCCATTACCGTGCGCGCGACCCGCATTGGCGGCAGTTCCGGCCGCAAGCCCGGCTGCAACCCCCCGTTCCTCAGCAATATCGGCCACACAGACCAGAGCACGGAGCACAAGGATGGAACCGCCCAGGAGATCGCGGACCCGACCATGGCAATCCCGGCCACGGTGACCATGGACACGGAGACCATGGGCCGGCGGGAGACCGTGGTTGGCAGGGCGACCATGGCCCTGGCCGCCCCTGATTGCGGTCACTCCCTCAGGAGGCAATCTTCTCGTTAAGCCACGTCCTTGCCTCGGCCATCGCCGCGTCCAGCCCTTCCGGTTGGGCGGCGCCGGCTTGGGCCATGTCCGGTCGTCCACCACCTTTGCCTCCCAGCGGTTTCGCGACCACATTCACCAGTTCACCCGCATGGACCTTGCCATGCAGTTCCTTGCTGACCGCCGCCAAGAGCGACACCTTGTCATCGGCAACACCGGCCAGAACGATGATACCGGAGCTGATTTCCGAGCGGAGACGATCGAGCACCTCGCGTAGGGCCTTTGCATCCATTCCGTCCAGACGTTGCAACAGGACCGGGACATCCTGAATGCGCTCTACCCGCGCGGCCAGATCGGCACCCGCGGAGGCGGCCAATTCACGCTTGCTGCGCTCCAGCTCCTTCTCCAGTTGCCGTAAGCGTTCCAGGGTCTGGACCAAACGCTGATCGAGTTCGGCGGGGGCTGTCTTGAGCAAGGCCGCCGCCCCGCGCAGGCGTTCCTCATCCTGCTGCACACTGCGCAAGGCGGCCTCCCCAGCTACCGCTTCGATGCGGCGAATCCCCGCGGCGACGGCGGACTCGCTCAGAATCTTGAAGAAGCCGATCTCCCCAAGGGCAGCGACATGGGTGCCGCCACAAAACTCCAGCGAGTGCTCCCCCATCAGCACAACGCGAACTTCCTCGCCATATTTCTCGCCAAAGAGGGCCATGGCACCCAAGGCCTGGGCCTCGGCCAGGGGCAATACCCGCGTCTCGGCCTGCACATTGGCGCGAATGGCCGCATTTATCTCACGCTCGATGGCCTGTAACTCCGCCGACCCCAGAGGCTCCGGATGGCTGAAGTCGAAGCGCAGCCGTTCGGCATTCACCAGCGAGCCTTTTTGCTGCACATGGGCGCCTAAACGCCGGCGTAGGACCGCATGCAGAAGATGCGTCGCCGAGTGGTGCGCGGCGGTAGCAGCACGGGAAGTGGGATCGACCGCTGCCTGCAGGATCTCCCCAACCCGGATACTGCCGCGTTCCAGAGTACCGATGTGCACATGCTGGCTGGGCACCGGCTTTTGCGTATCCGTCACGGTAAAGAGTACTTCCAGACCATGGAAGAGCTTGCCGACGTCACCCGCCTGCCCACCCGACTCAGCATAGAATGGCGTCTGATCTAGGATGATCGCAGCGGACTCGCCCGCCGTCAGAGTGTCCAAACTGGCGCCATCGCGCACGATGGCAAGCACGCGCCCGGCCCCTTCGCAACCGCCATAGCCCAAAAATTCCGTAGGCGGCAGTTGCATGGCCAAGTCATGATAGATCTTTTCCGCCTTCACCGCGCCACTGCCCGACCACGCGGCGCGGGAGCGTTGGCGCTGCTCAGCCAGGGCCGCGTCAAAGCCCGCCATGTCCATCTCCAGGCTACGCTCACGGGCAATATCGGCCGTCAAATCAACCGGGAAACCGTAAGTATCGGACAGACGAAAGATGACCTCTCCGGGGATGGGCGCCCCTGCCGGCAGTTTGGTAATGGCCTCGTCAAGGAGATCGAGCCCGCGCTGTAAGGTCTCGCGGAATTTGTCTTCCTCGCGATGCAGCTGCCGCTCGACCTCGTGTTGTGCCTGGCGCAGCTCCGGGTAGGCATCACCCATGCTGGCAACCAGCGGTGCCACGAGACGATAGAAAAATGCATCCTCGATGCCCAGTTTGCGCCCATGCCGCACCGCACGGCGGATGATACGCCGCAGCACATAACCACGACCTTCATTGCTCGGCATGACCCCATCGGTGATCAGGAAACTGCAGGCGCGGATGTGATCGGCCAAGACCCGCAGACTGGTATCACTTTCGGCGCTGGCACCATAAGGGGTAGCGGCAAGCTCTGCCGCGGCTGCGATCAGCACCTGAAAGATGTCGGTGTCGTAGTTGTTGTGTACGCCCTGCAGGACCGCCGCCAGACGTTCCAGTCCCATACCGGTGTCGACCGAAGGCTTGGGCAAGGGCGTGAGCTTACCCGAGCTGTCCCGGTCGTATTGCATGAAGACCAGATTCCAGATCTCGATATAACGGTCACCGTCAGCATCGAGGCTTCCGGGCGGGCCGCCAGGGATTTCCGCACCATGATCGTAAAAAATCTCGGAACAGGGACCGCAGGGGCCGGTATCGCCCATGCTCCAGAAGTTGTCCTTGTCGCCGCAGCGGGAAAAGCGCGTCGCGTCGACTTTCATCTCGTCGAGCCAGATTGCGGCCGCTTCGTCATCCTTTTCGTAGACCGTCACCCAGAGTTTTTCGGCTGGCAGGCCCAGGGTCTCGGTGAGGAAACGCCAGGCAAACTGGATGGCTTCCCGCTTGAAGTAATCGCCAAAAGAGAAATTACCGAGCATCTCGAAGAAGGTATGGTGCCGTGCGGTGTAACCAACATTTTCGAGATCGTTGTGCTTGCCGCCGGCGCGCATGCAGCGCTGGGTGGAGACGGCCCGCGTATAGGGGCGCTGCTCCAGTCCAAGAAAGGTATCCTTGAACTGCACCATACCCGCATTGGTGAAGAGCAGCGTCGGGTCATTACGCGGCACCAGCGGGCTGCTGGGGACGATCTGATGCCCTTGGCTGGCAAAAAACTCCAGAAAAGCGGTACGGATGGCTGCTGACTTCATATGACTCCCTGAACGATACTCGGCGGGGCTCACTCCCCATCCGCAAAAAAATCTTCTCCGGCCAACGCCTTGCGAATCAAATCGGGAGGAAAGCCCCGCCCCTGTAAAAAACGCGCCCGACGTGCCCATTCCTTGGCGTCGCCAGGTGCCTGCTCACCAAAACGCTTCTGCAGCACCTGCCGCGCCCGTGCCAGCCAATCGACCTCTGCCAGCAAGGCGCGGTCATCGCCTGCGCCACTCGCGCGCCAGTCCTGCGCCACCCGCACGGGACCCTGACCACGCGCTGCTCGACTGCGCATCCGCGCCTCACGGTAGCGGGCATCGCTCAGATATCCGCGCCCTTCCAAACTTGCAAGGACCGCATCCACCGCCTCGGCGGCGAAGCCAGACTGCCGCAAGAGGCGAGATCGTAACTCGGCGCGGGCGTATTCTCGGCGCGCCAGCAATCGCAGGGCAGCGGCCTCGATGGCCGCCTCCCCGTCACTCATACCTCGGCTTCGGCGAGCCCCGGAAGCTCTTCGGCAAAGGCCAGCGGGTGCCCCAGGGCCGCGGCACGCACTTTGTCCTCGATGGCCTTGGCTACTTCCGGATGCTCTTTCAGATACTGGCGGGCGTTTTCCTTGCCCTGCCCGATCCGCTCCGTGCCGTAGCTGTACCAGGCCCCACTCTTTTCCAAAATGTCGAACTTGACGCCCAGATCGACCAGCTCCGACAGACGCGAGATGCCTTCGCCGTAATAGATGGCGAACTCCGCCTCGCGAAAGGGAGGAGCCACCTTGTTCTTGACCACCTTCACCCGAGTATCGTTGCCAAGGACCTCGTCGCCCTTCTTGATCGCGCCAATGCGGCGGATATCCAACCGTACCGAGGCGTAAAACTTGAGGGCATTGCCGCCGGTGGTGGTTTCCGGGCTGCCATACATGACACCGATTTTCATGCGAATCTGGTTGATGAAAATGACCAGGGTATTGGTACGCGAGATGTTGGCGGTGAGTTTGCGCAGCGCCTGACTCATCAGACGCGCCTGCAGACCGACGTGCGAATCACCCATCTCGCCTTCGATTTCCGCCTTGGGGGTCAGGGCGGCCACAGAATCGATGACGATGAGATCGACGGCACCGGAGCGCACCAGCATATCGGCAATCTCCAGCGCCTGTTCGCCGGTGTCCGGCTGCGAGATGAGGAGATTTTCGAGATCCACCCCGAGCTTCTGCGCGTAGGTGGGATCGAGGGCATGTTCGGCATCGATGAAGGCCGCGGTACCGCCGGCGGCCTGACAACTGGCGATAGCGTGCAGGGTCAGGGTCGTTTTGCCGGAGGATTCCGGCCCATAGATCTCGACGATACGCCCGCGCGGCAGCCCACCGACCCCCAAGGCCAGATCCAACCCCAGGGAACCCGTGGAATAAACGGCAATGTCCTTGACAGCGCTCTGCTCGCCCAGGCGCATGATGGCACCCTTGCCAAACTGGCGGTCGATTTGCGATAGGGCCGCAGCCAGCGCCTTGCTCCGTTGATCATCCATCTTGCCATCTCCTCGTTGGGGTACCCGGGCATTCTACCCGAGGGATTCGCTCAGACCAATCTTGGGATGCTCACTCTACTGCCAGCAAACCCAACAAGCCACCGATGGCGACCGTGCCGGCTGCATATTGCACTGCCCAGCGATCACCGGCGAAAAGCAACGTGCACACCTGCCGTCGGCTGCGGCTTGCCCAGCCCAGACAGACGGTGCCTACTGGTTTGCCGGGCACTGCGCCGCCCGGGCCGGCAATACCGCTGACCGCAACGGCAAGGTCGGCATGACGCAGGGCACCATCGAGCATCTCGCCAACCACGGCCTCGGAGACCGCACCATGCGCCTGCAGTGTCTCGCCCGAGACCCCCAGCATCTCTTCCTTGGCGGCATTGCTGTACACCACAAAACCCTGGCGCAGCACGGCAGACGATCCCGGCAAGGCGGCAATGCGCGCGGCAATTCCGCCAGCGGTGCAGGACTCCGCCGTCGCCAACTGCCAGCCGCGGCTCTCAGCCCAGCGCAACAAGGCCCACTCCGGCGGCGCCAGATCCAGTACCAGTCCGTCCCCATCTCCCACCCAGATTTCTCCCGGCAAGGCAGCATCCGCTGGGGTCACGTCAAAGCGGGTGCGCGGCATTGCCGCAAGCGGCCAGTAGCGACACAGATATTCTGCAAGCCTCGACCAGTCGAGGGGGTCAAGAAGGGTTCCACCGGCAGCTTGCCAGGCAGCGGCATTGGCAAAGTCTCCCAAGGCCACGCCAATCACAGCATCCAACGGTAGCTCGCGGCACAGGGACAAGCGCACGGGCTGCCCCGCCCCCTCGATCCAGGCCGCCACCCGCTGCGCCATAGGCAAGGCAGCGGGCTGCAGAGGGAAATAAATCGGAAATTCAGAGTGCATGCTCGTGCCCCCATTGTGTCGGCAACGTTCGTTCTTCGCCCTGCCAGAAAAGCCGCACACCCGACTCAGGCGGCAAAATCCGCCCTACCCTGCACAAGGGCGTCGCGGTGCGCCGCGCCGCGTCCTGCAGCTCGTCGGCCAGGGAGGGCGGCGCGCAGAGGATCAACTCGTAATCGTCGCCACCGGTGAGGACAGTGCGCGATAGTCGTTCCTCATCCTCCGCCACCCACTCCGCCACCGGCGGACTCAGGGGCAGGCACTCGGCATCGATACGCGCACCGACCCGCGAAGCGCTCAAAATATGGCCCAGATCCGCGAGAAAGCCATCCGAAACATCCTGAGCGCAAGGAACGCGCAAGCGTTGCGCCGCCTGGGCAAAGGCAAGACGCGGCGTAGGACGCAAGCGTCGTTGCTCCAGCCAGTCGGCCCCTGCCAGGGGCGGGGTCTCCTCGCCCCGGCGTGCGGCAAAGGCGCGCTCCAGGGCCAGTGCCGCATCGCCCAGGGTACCGGTCACATAGATATCGTTCCCCGGCTGCGCTGCGTCCCGCTGCAAGGCCGGTCCACTGAGCAGTCCCAGGACAGTCACCGTCACGGTCAGCGGCCCATCGCTGGCCACCGTATCGCCGCCCACCAGACGCACGACAGACGAAGATGCAAGGATCTGCCAGCCACGCACAAAGTCGGCACGCCAGGCAGCCGTCGCCAACCCAGCCGGCAAAGCCAGATTGAGCAAGGCCCAGCGCGGTTCGGCGCCCATGGCGGCAAGGTCACTGAGGTTGACGGCCAGCGCCTTCCAGGCCAAATCCGCGGCGTTCACGTCGGCAAAAAAATGCCGCCCCGCCACCAAGGTATCGGTACAGGCCACCAGCGACCGTCCGCCACAATCGAGCACCGCAGCGTCATCGCCAATGCCAATCAGGGTACCATCCCCAGGCCGCTCCTGGCCCAGGGCATCCCGCAGTTCGGTAATCAGGGCAAACTCACCGGAGGACATTCAGATAACTCCCAAGCAGGTATTCAGCATTTCGCTGCGGACAGAGTATGCTGGCATGTACGGCTGTTTCCTCTTTCGCGTTTGCAACGATGCCCACAGACTCCCGCAACAATCTACCGATTCGCCTGGCGCAAGTCATTACCGGCCGCTTTGCGCCAAGTCCCAGCGGGCCCTTGCATGCGGGCTCGGCACTGGCGGCCATTGGCAGTTACCTGAGCGCTAAGTCCCAAGGGGGACGATGGCTGCTGCGTATCGATGACATCGACAGCACCCGTTGTCGGCCAGAGGCTGCCGGGCAGATTCTGCGGCAGTTGGACTCCCTCGGACTCGCATGGGACGGCCCCCTTCGCTACCAATCGCAGCACCAGGATCAATACGCCGCGGCGCTGCAACGGCTGCGAGAACAAGAGCTTGCCTACCCCTGCGACTGTACCCGGCAAAGCCTCGCCCACCGACCCTGCAGCTGTCGCAGCCAGCCGCCACGCAGTCCCCGGGCCTGGCGTCTGGATTTGCACGCCCTACTTCGCGCGCCCTGGCAAGATCGCTACCTGGGCACTCAGGAATTCATTCCTCCCGAGCAGCCCCCGGCTCTGTTGCGTGCCGATGGACCGTTTGCCTATCTCCTCTGCTGCGTGGTGGATGATGCCGAACAGGGAATTACCGAGGTGATCCGCGGGGCCGACCTGACGGCCATCACCCCTCTACAGCAGTACCTGCAAAGGCAACTGGGTTTACCGTCGCTCCAATATGGGCACCTACCCTTACTTTATGATGCTAAAGGCAAAAAACTCTCCAAAAGCGACAGCGCCACTGCCTTTGATGCCAGAATCGTCTGGGAACAGAGCCTGCAGACGCTGGGTTGGGAAACTCCCGCCGATTTGCGCGGTGCAAGCCCCGATGACTGGCGCGACTGGGCCCTTGCAGAATGGGCCAGAAGATGGGATGGGTTGAGACGATCTGCGGGATGATTTGGGGTATCCATGGGAAAAGGTTTATGGTAATCAGTAGCAAGCGCAAATGAGCAAAACATGCGGAAAACACGGAGTTTGCCCAGATATCTCGTCGTTGTGAGTGCCTGCTGGTTGGTGATGCCAGTCCTGGCACCCTCGGCACTTGCGCTACCCATTTACCGCTGGGTCTCGCCCGAGGGCGTGGTCAGCTTTGGCAATCAGCCACCCAAGGACGCTAGAGACGTGCAAAAAATCGGTGAGCAGAGTCCCATATCGGCCACCCCACCGGCGCCCGTCGTGGAGCAACCCGCGCGGAAAGCGGGGCAAACAGAGCAGAAAATTGCCAAGGACGAGGAGCTTGCCGCCAAGCTCAATCTGCTACGCGCTCTGGAAAACTATCTGGGACAACGGCAGCCACAGATCATCCATGAAGACCGCGGCCCGTCCCTCTTTCTCTATCCGCCCTACCCCTATCAACCCTACCCCCGGCTGCCCAAGCCACGTCCGCCACAATCGCCAACGGTAGACAACGGACTGCCGCAAATCCCGCCGTGGTACACCGGTCCCTGGCCGCGGCAGACACCCTGAGTCAGAGCACGCCGAGCAAGGACTTACCTTTACCCGCCGTGGGTCACGACCGCGCCCATCTTGAAGATCGGCAGATACATCGCCACCACCAGGGTCCCCACCACGATACCCAGGATGACCATGATGATCGGCTCCATGAGGGTTGACATGCGATTGACGGCCTCGTTTACCTCGTTTTCATAGAAATCCGCGACCTTGCCCGACATCACCTCGACGGCGCCGGTTTCTTCACCAATGGCAAGCATCTGCGTGGCCATCAGGGGAAACACGCCATCTTCTTTGAGCTTGGTAGAGATACGCCCGCCTGCGGCAACATCGGCGCGGGCATTGAGCACGCTCTTTTCGATGATGGCGTTATTGGACACCCGGGAAAGGGTATCCAGGGCATCGAGAATGGGTACACCGGCAGCCTGCATGGTCGAGAGCGTGCGATTGAAACGAGCCACCGCACCCTTCAGCAAAATATCGCCCAAGACCGGAATTTTCAGGGCATAGCGATCGACAAGCACCTTGAATTTGTCACTGCGCCGGTAGGCATAGCGAAACAGAAACACGGCAGCAATGGGCGTTACCACCACGATGTACCAGTGCCCGCGCATCCAGTTGGAAATATTGATGACCACCTGGGTCAACAGCGGCAGGGTAGCACCAAAGCTACTGAAAAGGTTCGCGAAGACGGGAATCACGAAGATCATCAGGATGACCACCACGACGATCATGACGGTAATGATCGCTGCCGGGTAGAACATCGCGGATTTGACCTTTTTGGTCAGGGCCAAACTCTTTTCGCGGTAATCCGCCAAACGCAGCAGGATGGTGTCGAGAATACCGCCCTGCTCGCCCGCCGCTACCAGCGAAACGAAGAGGCGATCAAAGTATTTGGGATAGTGCGCCAGAGACTGCGACAGGGATTCGCCTTCGTTCAGATGGCGCAAAATGCCCTTGAGCAACTTGCGCATACCGGGCTGGGAAGTCGCTGAAACCAGCAGCTCGAAACTCTGTACCAAGGGCACGCCCGCATTGATCATCGTGGAAAGCTGACGCACCATGACCACCAGACTGGCTTCCTTGATCCCCTCCCCGCCCAGGAGCGGTTTAGGCGCTTTTTTGACCACGATGGGGGTAAGCCCCGCCCGCCGCAGACTGGCCTTGACCACATTGGCCGAGGCCGCCGTCATCTCGCCTTTTTGCCGCGTGCGCCCATCTGCGGTCTTGGCTTCCCAAACGAAATCGGTCAGATTGACCTTTTCCGTTTGCCGTTGTTGTCCCTTCACGGCGGTTGCCATACCTTTCTCTCCGCTTACCCCGCTTCTCTTGCCCGAGGCAATTAGACGGCGTCAGCCGGATTGTCCAGGTGCCAATCAACCCCCTCCAGGTCACTGAAAAACGAATAAATGCCACCGGCCGTCTCGAAAAATACCAACACCTTTCAATAGCTGCCCCACACCACACTTCCCTCAAATGCACCACGTAATTGCTGCGCTGCAGGTTGTCGCGCAAGCACAGTTACCAGGGTCGCCCGACAGAAAGCGCTTCTCTTGTGTAACCCCCTTGACACCATCTCACGGATGCCTATGATTAGCACTCGGCGAAGGTGAGTGCTAACACTCATCTTTGGGGGGTTCTGATTTTGGTCCAATTTCGATGAGGAAAGCTTCTATGAAACTGCGTCCGTTGCATGATCGTGTTGTCATCCGCCGCCTGGAGGAAGAGCAGAAGACTGCCGGTGGCATCATCATTCCCGATACCGCCAAGGAAAAGCCGGTGCAGGGCGAAGTCGTGGCCGTCGGCCATGGCAAGATTCTGGAAGACGGCAAGGTTCGTGGCCTGGATGTGAAGGTAGGTGACCGCGTTCTGTTTGCCAAGTACGCCGGTACGGAAATCAAGGTCGAAGGCGAAGAGCTGCTAGTGATGCGTGAAGACGACATCATGGCAGTGGTCGACAAGTAAGCCATCCGAAATTTTCCCGATATTTTCCACATTCGTTGAAGAGGTGATTCCATGCCTGCTAAACAAGTAGCTTTTGCTGAAATAGCCCGCGAGAAGATGCTGCGCGGTGTCAATGTCCTGGCTGATTCGGTCAAGGTGACCCTGGGGCCGAAGGGCCGTAACGTGGTGCTCGACAAGTCTTTCGGCGCCCCCACCATCACCAAGGATGGAGTATCCGTCGCCAAGGAAATCGAGCTGGCCGACAAGTTCGAGAACATGGGCGCACAGATGGTGAAGGAAGTCGCTTCCCAGGCCTCCGACGAGGCCGGTGACGGCACCACCACCGCTACCGTGTTGGCCCAGGCCATCATCCGTGAGGGTGTCAAGGCGGTCATCGCCGGCATGAACCCCATGGACCTGAAGCGCGGCATCGACAAGGCGGTCATCGCCGTGGTCGAGGACCTGAAGAAGCAGTCCAAGCCCTGCAAGACCCAGAAGGAAGTGGCCCAGGTGGGCACCATCTCCGCCAACTCCGATGACTCCATCGGCAAGATCATCGCCGAGGCTATGGAAAAGGTCGGCAACGAGGGCGTGATCACCGTCGAGGAAGGCTCCGGCTTCGAGAACGAGCTGGATGTGGTCGAGGGTATGCAGTTCGACCGCGGTTATATCTCTCCTTACTTCGTCAACAATCAGGACAAGATGGTTGCCGAGCTGGAGAATCCCTACATTCTGCTGCACGACAAGAAGATCTCCAACATCCGCGACATGCTGCCGGTGCTGGAAGGCGTGGCCAAGGGTGGCCGTCCGTTGCTGATCATCGCCGAGGACGTCGAGGGTGAGGCCCTGGCGACCCTGGTGGTCAACTCCATGCGCGGCATCATCAAGGTAGCGGCGGTCAAGGCCCCAGGCTTTGGCGATCGGCGCAAGGCGATGCTCGAAGACATGGCCATCCTCACCGGCGGCCGCGTCATTAGCGAGGAAGTGGGCATGAAGCTGGAAGGTGCCTCCCTAAGCGACCTAGGCGAGGCGAAGAAGGTGGTGATCAGCAAGGAAAACACCACTATCATCGACGGCGCCGGCCAGCAGAAGGAAATCAAGGCCCGCGTAGAGCAGATCCGTCGGCAGATGGAAGAAGCAACCTCCGACTATGACCGCGAGAAACTGCAGGAGCGCGTTGCCAAACTGGCTGGCGGTGTGGCGGTGATCAAGGTGGGGGCTGGCTCCGAAATCGAAATGAAGGAGAAGAAGGCCCGCGTGGAAGACGCCCTGCACGCGACCCGTGCGGCCGTCGAAGAAGGCATCGTCCCCGGTGGCGGTGTGGCCCTGGTCCGTGCCCGCAAGGTGCTGGACAAGATCAAGACTGACAACCACGACCAGGAGATGGGCGTGGCCATCATCCGCCGCGCCATCGAAGAGCCGCTGCGCCAGATCGTTGCCAACGCCGGTGGCGAGGGCAGCGTGGTGCTGAACAAGGTGCTCGAAGGCAATGACGGCTACGGCTACAACGCCGCCTCCGGCGAGTATGGTGACATGTTCGAGATGGGCGTCATCGACCCCACCAAGGTCACTCGTACGGCTTTGCAGAAGGCCTCCAGCGTCGGCGGTCTGATGATCACCACCGAAGCGATGGTTACCGAACTTCCGAAGAAGGAAGACAAGGCCGGTGGCGCGCCCGATATGGGTGACATGGGCGGCATGGGCGGGATGGGCGGCTTCTAAGTCATCCTACCCCAGCGGTAACGAATGGGCTGGTCCTGCGGGGCCAGCCCGTTTTTTTGGCCACTGCCCGGTAAGTGTCAGGAG
>NZ_JBYCKU010000059.1:0-12183 GCF_057473545.1 Acidithiobacillus sp. TH-A67 | reverse complement strand
CTGGGACAAGGCCAAGGCCGATTTCCAGGAATATCTGAAGCAGGTCGAGCAAGGGAATGTGGAATACCTCTACAACCCCGAACTCGCTACCAATCAGAACATCAACATGAAACAGGCCTGATCGGTACTCGCCTGATAAAAGCAGCCCCGCCAATGGCGGGGCTTTTTTCGTTGCGTCGCCGGTCTTCTATCCCTCCATGCAAAGCTTCAATGGCTGGAATCACACAAAAAGACTCCCGCATCGGCGCAGTTTCGCGTATCCTCTAAGGTCGATCATTCAACCGATCCGTATATCTGCTTACGACAGGAGGAGTATCGTGGACAACCAGGCTCTCAACGCCCGCTGTGTAGAACTGTTTCAAAACGCCAACGTAAAGCTGCGCATGTGGAACGCGCGTATGTTCTGGCAAGTGGGTGACCTTTTCAACGTCCCGACGGATAAGCTTACGCAACCCAAGGTGGACCTCTGCGAACTGGAAGTGATGCTCTCCACCGCCGCCCTGACGGATTCCCAGTGTGCTGCCGAGCTCGACAAAAAGGAACCCGGCCGCGCTGCTTTCATTCAGCGTCAGGTGCGTGAGGGAATGCGCCCCCTTTTACGCCCGGCAAGCCACTGAGCAAGTCAGCGAGCGGGGTGCGGCCCCGCTCAGGCCAGTAACTGCTCCACCGCACGCACGCAGATCACGTCATTCTCGGTGACACCACCGACAGCGTGGGTGCTGAAGCGCACCAGACAGGTATTGTAGGAAACCTGCAAGTCCGGGTGATGATCTTCGCGGTGGGCGATCCAGGCCAAGGTGTTGACGAAGGCCATGGTTTCGTAAAAATTGCGGAAGTGAAATCTCCGCTCCAATCCTTGGTCTTGCAGGCTCCACTGGGGCAATTCCGCTAGAGCGGCGCGTATCTCCGCCTCGGCCAACAACGCCACGCCACCCTCACAGGCCCGGCAGCTACCCGGTCGCAAATCACTCGGCATTGCACATCCTCCAGAGCAAAAACTGTTATCATGCAGTGTAGTTGAAGCCTTGGAGCATTGTCATGGCAAAAAAAGCCCCGGCCCCATTACGCACCCCCGACGGCAGCGAGCATGTCTTGTTGCACTCCTGCTGCGCGCCCTGCGCGGGCCCTATCATGGCCGACATGCAGAGCGCCGGCATTGCGCTGACCATTCTGTTCTATAACCCGAACATTCATCCCCTGGCGGAATATGAACTGCGCAAAGAAGAAAACATCCGCTACGCCGAAAAGCTGGGACTTCCCTTTATCGATCTCGACTATGACAAGGACAACTGGTTCGAGCGGGTCAAAGGTCTGGAATGGGAGCCCGAGCGTGGCGCGCGCTGTACGGCCTGTTTCGATATGCGTTTCGAGCGTTCGGCCTTATATGCCGCAGAGCACGGTTTTACCGTATTTACCAGTACATTAGGGATCTCGCGCTGGAAAGACATGGCGCAGATCAATGGTTGCGGTCAGCGCGCCGCCGCCCGCTATCCGCAGTTACAGTATTGGGACTACAACTGGCGCAAGGGTGGCGGTAGCCAACGCATGATCGAGATTGCCAAAGAGGAGCGGTTTTACCAGCAGGAGTATTGCGGCTGTGTTTACTCCCTCCGTGATAGTAATCTGCACCGTATCGCGCAAGGACGGGAAAAAATTGTACGCGGGGTGAAGTTTTACGGGCGCGACGAGGTCGACAAAGGCATCCAGAGCCGGTAACGGTCCCCCGGGCCCAAGAGCTCGAGCAGCGGATACCGTGGGGTAATGCCGTTGCGTTTGCACCAAGAATGCAGGGCTGCGTAGCCTTTCCAACTGGCAATGGCACTATTGGCTTGCAAGTCAACCGCCACCACGCGCTGGCTCGTCCACTGCCCTTCCTGCCACCCCATCGGCAGCGCGCTTGGCGAAGCCGTCAGCAGCACTCCCAAGCGCGCCTCTACCCGATTATCTTTGCCCTGCATCCCGCTTTCTTTCTCGATCAGGGTGAGCGTGGACCCCTGCCGCCAGTCGGCCGGCAGCTCTTTGATCCATTTTTCGCGCTGCCGGCCGAGGCCAGTATAGCTGCCATCATACTGCCGGTAGACGTAGTGCAATGCCGGACTGGTAATTTCCTGCACAGAGGCGCTGGCAAAGACGCCCAACCACCAGAGGGTGAACAGCAAAAAGGCGAGAAAAACCAAAAACGGACCGCCCCAGCCCCGACGCCAATCCCGCTTTGGACGAATTCGCTCGCTCGTTTCCATCACGACAACCCTTGCCACAGCCGTGGCCAATCAAAATGCGGACCAGGATCCCATTTTCGTCCCGGCGCAATATCGGAGTGGCCGGTAATGGCGCGTCGATCCAGTAGTGGGAAATAGCGCCAAAGATCGGGAATCAAAGACTGCAAGGCCAAGTACTGGGCTTCGGCAAAAGGCTGCGTCTCGCTCCCCTCGATCTCGATCCCTACACTGAAATCATTGCAACGCTCCCGACCTTGCCAGGCCGAAATACCGGCATGCCAAGCCCGACGATCGACGGGGACATGCTGCCAGATCTGCCCGTCACGCTCCAGAAAAAAATGCGCGGAAACGCGAAGTTCGCGCAGCCGCTCATAATAAGGGTGGGCGGAAAAATCCAGCTTACCCTGAAAAAACCGAGGAACCTCACCACTGCCAAAGGCCTCGGGCGGCAGGCTGATGGCATGTAACACCAACAGATCAACGCTGGCGCCTTTGGGGCGTTCGTCCTGGAAGGGCGATGGCGCTCGCTTTGCGCGCCGCAGCCAAGGGCCATCCCAAGGAGAACTCACGGTGCTTCCTCTGGCGCCAGACCGGCATGTGCGGCCAGCCAGGGATCGAAGGCCGCCAGACGCGCCTCGACCTGCATCGGGCGCTGATAGCGACCATCCCGAAAGACAAAGAGCGCAGGCAGATGATAGACCTCAAATTCCTGTGCCAGCCCCATCTCGATGCCGGCATCCGCCTCCCAGACCTTAAGGTCGTCGCGCCGACTTTCCCATTCTGTCAAGAGGCGACGCCAAATCTTGCAACTATGGCAGCCCGCAGAACTAAAAAAGAGGATGATCCAGCCGCGCTCCTGCGCCACACGCTGCCAGAATCCCAATTCTGAGACGCGCTCCACGTTCAGATCACCGACAAGAAATGGACTGGGTATGGACGATTCATAGGCACAGTATAACAGCTGCACTTCCCCGGGTCAGACGCCCATGGTAACGAATGAAAACGTCCGCACTCAGCCGCGGCGCAGGGCACGTTCCAGCTCCCGGCGATTGGGCAGATGAGCATCAAGCAAGGCGTAAAAGCGGGCATTGTGGCCTCGCTCCCGCAAATGGGCGCACTCGTGGGCAACGACATAGTCGATGCAATCCAGCGGTTGCTCCACCAGGGCCAGACGAAACCAGAGCCGCCGAGCGACGGTATTGCAGGTACCCCAATGGGTACGCATCTGGCGAATCCGCCACTCGGCAACCTCGACCCCCAGACGCGATTCCCAGCGGGCAATCAGATCGGGCAACAAACACTGCAGCTCCCTGCGTTGCCAGCGTTCCAGGAGTCGGTCTTCATCAGTCGGCGTCGCTTGTTCTGGCAGATACAGACGTAGCGTCTGGTCCTCCTCCAGTACTACCCGTGCCCTGCGCGCATGGATCCGACGCTCTATACGATACGTCAACCCCAAATGCTGCAGCATGTACCGACGCGGCTGACGACACGCAAGAAACTGTTCGCGACGCTGATGGATCCACGGCAATCTCTCTTCCACCGCGCGGCGCAGGAAGAATTCTGGGAGATACCAGGGGCAAGCAATCCAGACATCACCACGCTCATCAACAAGAATGCGCAGCGTTTTACGCCGTTGGCGTTGGTAAAAACAGGAAAGCCCAGCCACCTGAATGGACTGGGCCTTCTGTTGCCGCTGTTTGGGCATGACGACCTTACAGTTGCGGGTGAAAGCCGCTGGGGGCCTGAATCCTGTTCAAGGCCGAGACATAGGCCTTGGCACTGGCGACAACGATGTCGGTATCCGCACCCAAGCCATTGACCACCCGGCCATCGGCGGCTTGTAGGCGAACCGTTACCTCACCTTGGGCGTCCGTTCCCGTAGTGATCGCATTCACCGAATAGAGCAGGAGCTTGGCGCCGCTACCGACGATCTCCTCGATCGCCTGGAAGGTAGCGTCCACCGGCCCGCCGCGCGTGACCGCGGCGGTCTTGGCGACCCCGTCCACCCAGAGCTCGACCTTCGCCTCCGGATGCGTCCCCATTTCCGAGCAGACCCGCAAATAGCCCAGGCGGTAGCGGTCCTCGCTCCCCTGTTGGGCATCTTCGTTGACCAGAGCTTGCAAGTCTTCGTCAAAGATCTCTGCCTTGCGGTCGGCGAGATCCTTGAAGCGCGCAAAGACCTGATTCAAGGCATCGCCCTCGAGCGAGATACCCAGGCTTTCCAGTCGCGCCCGCACCGCCGCCCTACCCGACAACTTGCCCAGAGTCATGCGGTTGGCCGCCCAGCCGACATCTTCGGCACGCATGATTTCATAGGTCTCGCGGTGCTTGAGAACGCCATCCTGGTGAATACCCGACTCATGGGCAAAGGCATTAGCCCCCACGATGGCCTTGTTGGGCTGCACCGGAAAACCGGTAATGGTCGACACCAGCTTGCTGGTCGCGACGATTTGCTGCGTATCGATACGAGTCTCGCAGGGAAAGACATCAGAGCGGGTACGCACCGCCATGACGATCTCTTCCAATGCGGCGTTCCCCGCCCGCTCGCCCAAGCCATTGATGGTGCACTCCACCTGGCGCGCGCCTTGCGTGACCGCAGCCAGGGAATTGGCAACGGCCAACCCGAGATCGTTGTGACAGTGTACGGAGAACACCGCCTGATCGCTGTTGGGAATCCGCTCTCGCAAGGTTCTGATCAACTGCCCAAAGCGCTCGGGCAAATTGTAGCCGACGGTATCGGGGATGTTGATGGTCCGCGCGCCGGCCGCGATCGCCGCTTCGATGACCCTGCAGAGAAAATCCTCTTCGGAGCGCCCCGCATCTTCCGGGGAGAATTCCACATCGTCACAAAGGCTACGCGCCAGTTTGACTGCCGCTACTGCACGTTCCAGCACCTCATCGGGACGCATACGCAACTTGGCCTGCATGTGAATGGGACTGGTGGCAATGAAGGTGTGAATGCGCCCTGCAGCAGCGGGTTGCAGAGCCTCTCCAGCGCGGCGAATGTCCTCCTCCCGCGCCCGCGCAAGGCCGCAGATACGACTTTCACGGACCGTTTCGGCAATGGCACGCACCGCCGCGAAGTCGCCGGGACTGGCGGCGGGAAAGCCCGCCTCGATGACATCTACGCGCAGCCGTTCCAACGCCTTGGCAATGCGGATTTTTTCGTCGCGGGTCATGGCCGCGCCTGGAGACTGCTCGCCATCACGCAGGGTAGTGTCGAAAATGATCAAATGCTCTTTCTGCTGCATAGTAAGCCCTTCCTGTTGCAGGAATCTTTCAGTAATTTCGTATTGGGGACGCGAGACCGAAATGGTCGGAAGGAATGATTTTTAGCCCCAGCGGGGCAGCAGCAGACGCAGACCTGCAGGAGAGGCCGCACACAAGAGAAATGGGATCCGCTGACTATTCATGCGCGAGAGGATAGACAAAAACCGCCGTAGGTGCAACCCTCTACGGAGGATAGAAACTTCAGGAGCCCCGATGCGTCTTCTCCTCGCGATCCTCGTCCCCTGGCTGCAGTTCTTTACCATCGGCCGGCCTTTTGCCGGGATTATCTGCCTGATCTTGCAGCTCACCGTAATCGGCTGGGTGCCGGCGGCTATCTGGTCGGTCTACGCCCTCAGTCAGTACGAAACCGACAAAAAGATCCGCCGTATAACTGGTGGCTGAGGGCTGGCGCACCCCCCCCTGAGAGCTGCCTTTTAGTTTTGATGAAGCCAGCGATACACCGTGCGCTCAGTGACGCCCAAGTGTTCCGCGACCTGGCGACGATTACCCTGAAAGGTACTGAGGAGTTCCAGCAAATTGGCGGGCCGCCCTCGCCGTCCGGAGAACGATATCGGACGCGTGGGGGCTGCCATCTTTTCCTCTGGTGGATGCGACGGCGGCGACGATTGCAGAAAGTGGATATGCTCCGGCAAGATCAATGGCCCATCCGCCAGTGCTACCGCCTTTTGCAAAATATTCCGTAACTCCCGAACATTGCCAGGAAAATTGTAGGCACAGAGACGCCGCTCCGCTTCCGCCGACAACTGCCACTGCCCTCCCCACTCCCGTCCAATGCGTTCGAGAAGCACGCGAGCAATCCCTGGAATGTCCTCGCGGCGCTCACGCAGAGGGGGGAGATCGATATTGATCGCCGCAAGACGATAGTATAGATCTTCTCGGAAGGTTCGCTCGGCGACCATCTCTCGCAGGTTGCGGTTGCTCGCCGCGATGATGCGCACATTGGCATGCAATAACTCCGCGCCTCCCAAGCGACGAAAAGCCCCGGTTTCGAGCACACGCAAAAGCTTGGCCTGTACTGGTAATGGCAATTCACCCACTTCATCCAAGAATAGTGTGCCACCATCGGCACTCTCGAACAGGCCAATCTTCCGCCCTATACACCCAGTGTAAGCACCCCGCTCGTGGCCAAGAAATTCACTTTCGAAGAGGTGCTCGGGCAACGTGGTACAGTCGACCGTGATCAGCGGCTTGTCCGCACGTGCAGAAAATTGATGCACGGCACTCGCTGCCAGCTCTTTACCCACGCCGCTTTCGCCCCAGAGGAGAATGCTGGCGTCGGTTCGCGCGGCCATCTCGATGTGGTGCAAACAGCGCAAAAAGGCGGGAGAGCGACCGACCATACGCATGTCAGTACAGCTAATCTCCCTCTGCTCCCGCGGCAAATGGATGATTTCCTCGGCCAAAAACCGTTGTCCTCGCAGATCGCGCAGCACATGTCCGCGAATGCGCACATGCTCCGCATTGCCGACGGGATCATAGTGGACATGACGGACTTCATGCGGTTCTCCATTGCGGAAAACCGTTTGATGCGGGCAGTCTTCACCATTTTCATGGCAGGGGATATCGGAATGGTGGGAGACCTGATGGCAACGGCGTCCCACCAAGTCCTCCTCACTCACGCCATAACATTCCCGATAGGCCCGATTGGCGGCCACAATGCGATATTCCGCATCGATGACCACCATCGGGTGCTGCTGCAAATCCATGGCAGACTGCACATCAAGTGCTTCTAAACTGTGAACTGGCGCGGGCTTATCCAATGGACTTCTCCACGTTACCAATGAGATAACAAGATTAACAAATTCTGATTGTCTGCAAATAATCAATGATTATATTACGATTCCTTTGGGTAAAATGCCAAGCAGTAGCCCTCCGGACTGACTTTGCGGGCGACGACTTGACAGATGCTCACTGCCTTGGGCGTGGCACCAAGAATGAAGTGCTAACACAGCGAATAATGATCCTGTTGATAGGGATGATCACGCCCAGCACCATGCCGACTGTGCAGGCAACTATCCGTTCACGATACGGTGACGTGTTTTTTATTTTTTCTCCTCCTGATCCAGATGTGATATGGCACACTCTGAGTAGCATATTCAACACCAAATACTATTCACCCGTTTACGTTTATTTAATATTTTATTATTTAATATATATGAAAGAGAAAACATATCATGACATTTACTGACAATTATTTTCATGAACGGCTGACTGGCTTACGACATGACATAAACATGACATTGTCATGACAGTGCGCAGCGAGCCTCTCGACAAATAAGTGGCGCATGGACGTCATTCAGCACATTTTTTCAATCAATCAGATAGATAAAATAAAATCATAATTACTATATATTCTAACTTTTATATGGCATAAGAACTGCTGTGCATACTCTATCAACTCAAAAACAGGAGTTTTTATGGCGGGAATATTCATTATTTGTCTCAACGGGGATCGGGAACATCTGCAGTTTGCGGCCATGGCGGCATCGGTGGCAGCGGTTACCGGTATCGATGTCCAGGTGTTTTTATCCATGAATGCCTTTCCCCACTTTATCAAGGGGCATAGTAAAGAAGCGCCTGCTTCCGGCGTGGTGGGCAAGAAAATGGAGGAACACAAGGTTCCAGAATTTTTTACGATTTTTGAACAAGCCGTAGAGCTGGGCGATGCCAAGATCTGGGCCTGCTCCATGGCCATGGACGTCATGGCGGTTACGGAAGAAGACCTGGAACCCATTGTCGCAGGCGCCATGGGGCTGACCAAGTTTTTCAGTGACGCCGAAGGGGCACAAATTCTGACCTTCTGAGGCGTAATCACAATAGGATCGGGTCCATCCCGGTCCAGCGGAGACGAGAGAGTAAGGAGAAAACCAATGGCAGAACGTACAGTGGATGCACGCGGCAGCTTTTGTCCGGGGCCGCTCATGGAGCTCATCAGCAATATGAAGAGCATGCAGGTAGGGGACACCCTCGAGCTGCTCTCCACCGATGCAGGATCCGCCAAGGACGTGCCCGAATGGGTACACAAGGTCGGTCATGAAATGGTGGATACCAATCAGGATAGTGAAGGAACCTTCCACATCAAGGTTCGTAAAGCCAAGTAACGCACTAACGCAAAAGGAGTGACATCATGAGAATTCTAGTCGTAGGCGGTGGTATGGGGGGAACCATTTTTGCCAATCATCTGGCACGGCGGATCCATCACGAGATGAAAACCGGCAAGGCGCGCATCACTATGCTCTCGGCAAGCCATGAACATGTGTACCAACCGGGCTGGCTCTATGTGGCGATGGGGCGCGCCACTCCCGACGAACTGGTGCGAGAGCAGGAGAGCCTGCTGGAGCCCGGAATCGAGTTTCATGTCGATCCCGTCGAAGAATTTCATCTCGCGCAGAATCATGTGAAGTGCAAGAGTGGCAAGGTGCATGAGTATGACCTGATCGTGATTTCCACCGGATCGCGGGCCATGCCGGAGAATATTCCTGGCCTCAAGGAAAATTCGGTGAATTGCTACACCGCAGAAAACGCTGTGGAGTATTACAAGCAGCTTTCGGAATTCAAGGGTGGGCGCATCGTTATCACCGTGGGTCTGCCGCACAAATGCCCGATGATTCCGCTGGAAGTCACCTTTGCCATGTACGACTTCATCAAGGATCGGGGTCTGCTCGACAAGACCGAATTCTACTACACCTACCCCATCGGCCGAGTGCACAGCCTGGAAAATGTGGCCAAGTGGGCGGCGCCGGAGTTTGACGCCAAGGGCATCAAGTACGAAACCTTGTTCAACATGAAAGAGGTGGACGGCAAGAATGCCAAAGTCCTCAGCGAAGAGGGCAGCGAAGTGGCCTATGACCTGCTGGTGGCGGTACCGCCACACAAGGGTCAGGAAGTCATCGAAAAGAATGGCTTGGGGGAGAACGGCTGGATTCCCACCAACCGGCATTCCCTGCACATGGAAGGCGAGCATGGCAAGAATGTGATCGTCCTTGGCGACACTACCAATCTGCCCATCTCCAAGGCGGGATCGACGGCCCACTTCGAGGCAGAAACCGCGGCAGAGAATGTGGCGGCAGTGGTCAAGATGGGACGTCCGGTAAAGAGCTACGACGGCAAGGTCTTCTGCTTTATCGAGGCCGGCAAGGACCGCGCCACCTATGCCATGTTCAACTACCAGAACCCGCCACAGCCCAAGGCCCCGACCGGCTCGGTGCATGCCTTCAAGATGGCATACAACAAGCTCTACTGGGCGACCGCGCGCGGCCTGCTCTGAGGAGGTGAGCTATGGCAGCCGTACTCGACAGTAGCCAAGAGGACGAATTGCAGCAGGCGCAGTCGGCTTTGCTGCACTTGGTCCACAACGGCGATCTCGACCGCATCGTGCACTTGGCGCGATTGGTAGGTGCCGCCAGTGACTCGATGAGTGACGAGATGGTGGGTCGCCTGGCGGAAATCGCCACTAGCGGTCTAGATCTCCTCGACCGCGTGGAGCGGGCGGACTTGGCCAAGGCCCTGCCGGCCATCTCTGCTCTGGTGCACAACGGCGATCTCGATCGCATCGTGCACTTGGCGCGATTGGTGGGTGCCGCCAGCGACTCGATGAGTGACGAGATGGTGGGTCGCCTGGCGGAAATCGCTACTGGCGGCCTGGACCTGCTCGACCGTGTGGAGCGGGCGGATTTGGCCAAGGCCCTGCCGGCCATCTCTGCCCTGGTGCACAACGGCGATCTCGACCGCATCGTGCAGATCGCGCGGACGCTGGGCGCCATGGGCGATTCCATGAGCGACGAGATGGTCACCCGCCTCGCTACTCTGGCCGCCGATGCCATGTGCCTGCTGGATCGGGCCGTGCGTACCGGGGTAATGGATCGGCTGTTGCGGGTAGTCGAACAGATGGATGCGCAGCACATCCTCACCGACTTTCTCAGTTGCCTGGCAGGCGCCACCGAGGAAGCGGCCAAAGAACCCGCCCCCAAGGGCGGCCTGTTCGGGCTTCTGGATATTATGAAACAGCCCGAGACCCAAGAAACCATCCAGTTCCTCATGTTGGTCGGCAAGCATTTCCGCTCCTGCCGGCTCAAACACTAACGTTTCACTCGCCCCGCTTGAGGCTCCAGTACGGGGCCTTTTTTATTTCTTTTTCTGGTAGTTCTTGCGCCGAAAGAGATCGGTTTTGCGGGATACCAGGCGGTCTAAAAACAAGAGGCCGTCGAGGTGGTCCATCTCGTGCTGCACCGCGCGGGCCTCGAAGCCCTCGCACTCGTAGACCCGGTCCCGTCCATCGAGGTCCTGCGCCTGCACCTGGATCCGCTCGGCGCGAATGACATTGCCGGTAAAATCCGGCACCGACATACAGCCTTCGCGGCCCACCGCCATTCCCTCCCAGGCCACCAGCTCCGGGTTGATCAGGACCATCAGGCCGTGGCAGTTCTCACCCAGTTTGGGACGCACGTCGACAATGACGATGCGCTGCAGGCGGTCTACCTGGGGTGCGGCAATCCCTACTCCCCCAGGGCCCGCATACATGGTCTCGGTAAGGTCCGCAACAAAAGTATGCAACTCGTCGTCAAATTCCGCCACCGGCTGCGATGGACGTGCCAGGCGCGGGTCAGGATAGGTAAGGATAGGTAGAACAGCCATCAGAGCAGCGCCGTATCGATAGCGTGGACACTGATTTCGACCCCCTGCTCCGCTTTCAGCGGTTCCAGGGTCTGGCGCACCTGCTCCAGACCTTGCGGAGCCGACCCCTGGATGATCATGACGTAAATCGGTCGCTCCGGGTTGCCCGATTTCTCGCTTTCCAGATCGATAATGTTAAAGCCGATCTTCGCCAGCGCCTCGGTCACCCCCGCAACAATGCCCGGATGATCGGCGCCATATACTGTTACCCGGACGTTGGCGACATCCTCTTGCGCGGGGACGCTGGAGATCGGGTCGAGGTGCACGCGCAGATTCAGACGCTTCACCGCCGGGTCGAGAGCGGCCTCCACCGCACCGAAATCGCGGCTGTAGTCGATCACCTGCATGATGGTGAAATAACCACCCAGGCGCATCATGGAGGCGTCACCAATGGCACAGTCGGCGGCGTAGAGGGCCTGGGTGACGGCAGCAACGATTCCCGGTCGATCTTCTCCGATGACCGTCAGTAGGGCTTGACTCATGACTCTCCTCCCAGGCCGTGTAAACGGGCCAATGATAGATACCGAAAACAATATTCGAAAAGTTCCAGATGATGCCGGGCGGCGTCAAAATCCCTGCCCCAGGCGGTCATGCCGTGCTCGTGAATCAGGGCCCCGGGCACACGCGGCAGACGCTGGAGAAATGCGGCATCCATGTCGGCGGCAATCTGCGCCACCTCGACATGATTGGCAAAGACCGGAAGATCGACCGCGGGTTCCGCCTCGGGAATTCCGAGCCCCTTGAGCATTTCCAGTGGCGGCAGGCGCAACTGCCCCGCCTTGGCGAAATGCCCACAGAGATTGGCCTCCACCGAGTGCACATGAAAGATTACCTGCGCCTCGGGAAAATGCCGATAGATGACCTGATGGATGCTGGTTTCCGCCGAAGGACGCCGCCCCGCCGTCGCTTCCTGCACATCTCCTGCCAGATCGACGGCAACGAAGTCTTCCTCGCTGAGGGCATCCTTGGGCCGGCCACTGGCGGTGATCCAGAAGCTGTC
>NZ_JBYCKU010000058.1:0-98621 GCF_057473545.1 Acidithiobacillus sp. TH-A67 | reverse complement strand
GTTGCGCCCTTCTACCGTCAATTTACGCACATCTATCCGTTCCATGACCCTGAGTATACCATAATGATATCGTATATTTAAGGGCCTGGTTAATAGTACACCATGTGATGTTCATCGATTATGCGCTCCTGATAGCGGGCAAGAGGCCCATATGCTCTACGAAGGGCAGGAAGTCCTGATCCTGAAACAGCAGTAGGCACTGATTCTCGATGCTGTAGGTGGCAATGAAAACGTCGATCGTCTTTCGTATTGTGACGCCACGTTTGCGTAGCGCTCTGTAGTTCTCGGCGCACTTGATGGCGTTCGCTTCACCAAGCATCTCTACAACGATCAGAGAACTCATGGGCTTTTGGCGATCTTGTAGTCCGCATCGCTCCGAAAGCCCTGAAGCACTTCGGCAAGGATCACGTCGCCCACGGCCAGAGCTTCAACCCCCAGCAGGGCGTCGAGCATGTCGGTTTCGCGGCTGGCAACGCCGTTGAAGTAATCGATCCAGACGCTGGAATCGACCACTATCATCGGGCAGTTCGTACTTCTGTCAGATCGCCCTCCCAGGTCAGTTTGCCTCTATACTCTTTGATGGCCGCCTGTTTCTTTAGCGTAATTAACGTCTTCAGACCAAGCTCCACGGCTTCCTTCTTGGTTTTGAGGCCGGTGGCTTTCAGAGCCTCATCCATGAGGTTATCGTCTATCACGATGTTGGTCCGCATAGTTGTCTCCTCAATGTGTATCAAGAGTTAATACTATACACACTAGAGGCTTGGCGTGCTACGCTGTGCTCGCGTATGGGTATTCGTTGCGGTGAAACGGCATGGCAAGCCTGCTATAGTCACTGCTTATTTTCCGCTTCGAGAAAGGTATGCAGTACGCTGCGACCGGTTTATTCAGTCATTTTTCGCCGTGGGCGATTGCTGGCGTCTTTGGTCTCCTCGGCAGTTCCTGGGCGCTGTCTGCCTGGCAGCGGCTGGGCGTGGGGCGGGAGCTTTGGTGGTCGGCGTTGCGTGCCACTGTCCAGCTTGCCATCATGGGCTTTATCCTGGGCTGGCTGTTTCGCCAGGAATCACCGCCCCTCCTCATTCTCTTTCTTGCCCTGATGATCTTCACTGCCGGATTCTTCAACCGCAAGCGCGGGGCGGGGATTCCCCATGCCTATTGGGTGGGAACCGCAAGCATCTTCCTGGCCACCACGATCACCCTGGCGTGGATGCTGGTGTCGGGTCTGATCACCTGGAAGGGGCAGTCCCTGGTTCCGATCGGGGGGATGATCATCGGCAACTCAATGAACGCTGTTTCGCTTGCCCTGAATCGTTTGCGTAGTGAGGTCGATCAGCGCGAGGATCTCCTCCTTGCCATGCTCGCCTTGGGCGCCACCGATCGCCAAGCGATGCGCCAGCTCTACGCGATGGTGGTGCGCAGTTCCCTCATCCCCACGTTGGACAGTCTGAAAAGCGTGGGCATGATCCATATACCGGGCATCACTGCGGGGATGATTTTGGCGGGCATGGCGCCGCTCGCGGCGGTATCGATGCAGTTGGTGGTGATGCTGATGCTCACCGCTGCGGTGAGTCTGAGCGTCGCCAGCGCTGTGGTCCTTGCCGGGCCGCGGGCATTGCGCTTTCCTGCGCGAGTGGACGCCGTATGAGCATGACCCCCATTGCTGAGCGCGTGCGCGGCTTTCTGCCGGTGGTAGTAGACGTCGAAACTGCCGGTTTCGATTGTCAGCGCCATGCGCTGCTGGAGATCGCCGCGGTGGTGATTGCCGGGGAGAGCGGTAACTTGCAGCCAGTGCAAATCCTGCACTATCACGTACAACCTTTTGCCGGTGCCATCCTCGATCCACAGGCCCTGGCATTTAACGGAATCGATCCTGAGCATCCCCTGCGCGGCGCCATTCCTGAGGCGCAGGCCCTGCGCGAGCTGTTTCGGGCGCTGCGCAGTCAAGTGCGTGATCAGAAATGTCGTCGTGCCGTTTTGGTGGGGCACAATGCCAACTTTGATCTGTCTTTTCTGCACGCCGCTGCGGCACGAGAGCAGCTAAAAAACAGTCCCTTTCACCCCTTCAGTACCCTGGATACGGTCACATTGTCTGCTTTGGCGCTCGGTGAAACCGTCCTCGCCAAAGCGGTGCGCAAGGCGGGTCTGGATTGGGATGGAAAACAGGCCCATTCGGCCTTATATGATGCAGAAAGGACTGCTGCATTGTTTTGCTGGATCTGGAACCGTTTTGATCAGAGCGAGATTTCGCCCTTTTCTTTGTCTTCCGGGTCGTCGTCTCTTCTCGACAGGAGTAGCACATGACTTATCGTTTACGCATCGAACCCAGTGGCCACGAAATGGACATCGAGGCCAACGAAACGATTCTCGAGGCAGCCCTGCGTCATGGCTATGCCTTGCCCTATAGCTGTCGCAGTGGCACCTGCGCCACCTGTAAAGGCAAGATTCTGGCGGGATCGGTCGATTATGGGGACGTCGATGAAAAGATGTTGCCGGATGAAGAGATGGAGGCAGGTTTTGCCCTCTTTTGTCAGGCGACACCATTAACCGATTTGTCGATCGAGGCGCGCGAGGTTGGTGCTGCCGCCGGGATCGAAATCAAGACCCTGCCTTCCCGGGTAGCGCGTATCGTTGACCTCGCGCCTGAGGTACGAGCCCTGTTTTTACAGTTGCCCAGCACCCAGGAATTTCGCTTTTTACCTGGCCAGTACATCGATATCCTGCTCAAGGACGGCAGTAGACGAGGCTTCTCCATCGCCAATATGCCAGGACCTGGCGCGCAGCTGGAGTTGCATATCAAGCATGTCCTGGGTGGCCAATTCACCGGGCACGTCTTTTCCTCCATGAAGGAAAAAGACATCCTGCGCTTTGAAGGTCCGCTGGGTACTTTCTTCATCCGAGATGACTGGCCGGAGCGCCCGTTACTCTTGGCAGCAACGGGAACTGGCTTTGCGCCGATCAAGGGAATGCTGGAACAACTCTTTGCCAATCGCGATACCCGCGACATCCACTTTTACTGGGGTGTACGCTATGCCCAAGAATTTTATTATCAGGAACTGTTACAGGAATGGCAGGCGAGGCATCCCAACTTTCACTTCCATCCCGTGGTTTCGCGTCCAGATGCCTCCTGGAATGGGAGAACTGGCTATATCACCACGACAATCGGCGCAGATTTTCCCCAGCCAAAAGACCTTGTCGCCTATCTTTGCGGGCATCCGGATATGGTCTTCGACTTGGCCGAAAGTCTGGAGCAATCCGGTCTCGATCCGCAATACATATTTTCTGACGCTTTCGTATTTGCGAAAAGTAAAACGAACTGACATAATCGCTGACGTTGGCGTAGATGACGCCAAATTTTCGGTAATGGGGAGCTCGGAAAATGGAAAAGCAGAAAAGACGTCGGCGTACGGCAGAAGAACGTTTGGCAGATCTGGAAGCCAAAAAACTGCAGATGGAAGCTCGCATGCGCGAGCAGATGAACAAGATCGAGGAGCAGAAGCGCCGCTTGCAGGAAAATCCCAAACTCAAGCGTGAGCGAGATGCGCAGCGGCGTATGCTGGTCGATCGCATTTCTCGTTTGGCCAATGGCTGGGAGGCGACGCAAATCCTCGCGGCAGTGGCGGAAGTCTACGAGCAAGTGAATGGTGACGAAGCCAAGATGAATGCGCTGCACCAGCGCGGTGAGGCTTTGATGCAGGAACTGAAGCCTCGTCGTGGACGTCGCCCGCGCAACAGTATTTGATCACGCGCTAGCCAAGCAAAAAGGGTCTGCTGAATGCAGGCCCTTTTGCTTTATCCACTTCATTTCTTGCGCCATCGCGACAGGGTGGCAATCCGATGCGCCATGTACGCACGGATGTACCAGGGCTGTCCGCGTTTGCGCAGCAGGTTGCGGGCGCGCTGCTGCATTTGCTCCAGCTCCAGATCGGGCTCCTTGAATTCCCCAGATGCGTAACAGTAGCTACAGAACTTCTTGCTGCGGCTGCCGTCTGCTTCGCTGCCTCCGCCCTCTGGATCGAAGCAGAGAGGCATACCGCAGCTCTGGCAACGTTGTTTCTCCAATTCCCACTGCCGTTTTAATTTTTTCATAGGATCCTTCCTTACAGGTCTTCTGGAGCTTCCAGTTCCAGGGCCTCCAGGTAGAGGTGAGCCATGCCCAAGAGAAATACGACGTTGGGCAACAAAAAGGTGAGAATGCCGGCGGCAAACCAGGACAGACGCTGGCCGCTATGGGTCCAGTGGACGATGGGGGCGACACTCTGCTGCACCGCGACATGCAGATTGGGGAGCCAATCGAGCAAGAGCGCCTCGCCGCCACCATGGCCATACAGCGCATTCGCCAGAAATGGCGTTGCCGCCGCCAGCGTCAGGGCATAGCCGCCGTACAGAAGCAGAATGATGACCAAGGCCACAGCGCTACTCAATACTCCGAGCAAAAGCATCATCAGTAACACGGAACCAGGCCGTTTCCGAGCGATGGTAATGGTATGTCGCAAGGCTTTTGCTACTCCCTCGCCATGCCAGAGTGCCGGGCCGGACAGATTGAAGACGATAATCGCGAGGATGAGCAATGCGGCATTGAAAATGACCACCAAAGGAAACAGCGGTACGACGAGATAGGGACCAAACGCCGGGATGCGCGTCAGACCAAAGGCCAGCATTTCGACGACACCGATCCCCAGCAGCAGCAGTCCCTCCATTACCACCAGTAAGAGAAGGCGCGGCCAGGCTCGCAATGCGAACGCGATACTGCGCCAGATACCTGGGCTGCGCTCGCCGCGGGCGTCATAGACCAGCAGGCGTCCGGCGGCCAGGTAGCCAATCAATACAGCCAGGACGAAGAGAGCCGCGCCCAGCACTGCGCCCGCTGCGTCCTGTCCCCAGCTGTCTATGCCCTCCCAAAGGATAGCCCCGGCGAGGATACATCCGCCATAGACGACATTGGGGCGCCAGAGGGTGACGCCATGCAATGCCTGCAAAAGCAGGGTGAAAGAAAAGTCGCTGTGGCTGTTATGTTGGTGGAACATTGGGCACCATATAGAGGAATGGCGCTAAGAATAGCAAATGGCAAAGCCGGCTGCATCGCGTGGATGGTGTTTCGAGGCGCTCCAGTGCTAGACTGACCGACGAGTCAGTATCGGTTGTGTGGGTTACCAGAATGGAAAATGACGCGACCAGCGTGAGCAGCGAAGGGGAGGGTTACCGCAAAATCATTGCGGCGGCCGAGAAGCTGTTCGCCGATCACGGTTTCGATGCGGTGTCCATGCATGCCATCGCTACCGATGCAGGTATTAGCAAGGCCAATATCTATCACTATTTCCCTAATAAAGACGCTCTTTATCTGGCGGTTCTGCAGAGCGCCGCGGCCAGCCTGCGCGCCCTGCTGCAGGCAGCGGTGGACAAGAGCGGCACAGCCAGCGAGGCCTTGCACCATTTTGCCGTGAATCATCTGCAGCACCTGCTGGCGCGTCCACGATTGGTGCGTCTGTTTCTGCGGGAGATGCTGGAAAAGGGCGAGCCACGCGCTCGCGATCTGGCGGATGCCGGGCTGGCGGATCTGTTCGCCAGTTTGGTGCAGATTCTCCAGCTCGGCCAGGAACGGGGAGAGCTGCGCAAGGATTTCGATCCAGCGCTGGTGACTACCATGTTGCTCGGTGCCAATGTCATCTTTTTTCAATCGCTGGATTTGCTGCGACAATATCCCACCGTGACCTTTGTCGATCGCCCCGAAGAGTATGACCGAGCGATGGTCGAGGTGCTATTACGCGGTATTCGTAACCGTTCTGAGCCATAGGGTATTTCTTTATGAGCATCGACCCCCGTCAGCAGGCCGAATTCCTCATCGAGGCCTTGCCGTACATGCAACGCTTCCAGGGCAGCACCTTGGTCATCAAGTATGGCGGCAATGCCATGACCGAACCCGTCTTGCAGGAACAGTTTGCCTACGACGTCACCCTGCTCAAACAGGTGGGGATGAACCCGGTCATCGTGCATGGTGGTGGTCCGCAGATCAATGCACTGCTGCAGCGCCTCGATTTGTCTTCCAAAATGCTCGATGGCATGCGCGTGACCGATGACGCAACGATGGAAGTGGTGGAGATGGTGCTCGGTGGCCTGGTCAACAAACAGATCGTCCAGGGAATTCAGCGTGCCGGTGGGAAAGCGGTGGGGCTGACCGGCAAAGATGGTAATCTGATCCAGGCAGCCAAGCTGCAGCGGGATGATGGCGTCGATCTGGGGTGGGTGGGAGAAGTGACGCGGATCAATGCTGAGCTGATCCGCTTTCTCGATGCCGGTGGGGTGATTCCGGTTATTGCGCCGATTGGTGTTGGGGCGGGTGGAGAATCCTACAACATCAATGCTGACCTGGTGGCAGGCGCCTTGGCCAGCACCCTGCATGCCGAAAAGTTTGTGCTGATGACCAATGTTGCCGGTGTCCTGGACCCGGCGAATCAACTCTACGAGCGGCTGCGCATCGCCGAGGTGCAGCAGCTGATGAGCAATGGCGTGATCACCGGCGGTATGATCCCCAAGTTGCGTTGTTGTCTGGATGCTCTGGCCGGGGGCGTGCGCGCTGCCCACATCATTGATGGTCGAGTACCGCACGCCTTGCTGCTCGAGGTGTTCACCCGCCTGGGTGTCGGCACGTTGATTTCGGATCTCGATTGAAGCGAAAATGGAAACGTGGACAGCGGCGTGGGGCGCCACGTGCCGATTGTATCCTGCCGCGTTTTTTGGGCCTGCGCCGACGTCCCTGGCCGGTCTACCTCTTCGATCTCGACAATACCCTCTACGATGCCAATGTGCACTGCTTTCCGCAGATGCATCGCTACATGCATGCCTATCTGCAAGAGAAGCTCGGCCTCGAGCGCGCCGCGGCCGAGGCTCTGCGCCAGCAATACTGGCGCCGCTACGGGACCACGCTGGCGGGATTGATGCGGCATCACGACACCGATCCACACGAATTTTTGCAGGCCATTCATCCGCCAGCCTTGGCGGCCACGGTACCCGCCAATCCGCTTCTCGACTGCTGGCTGGCCAGCCTCGACGGACCTGCGTATATCTTCACCAATAGTGTTGCGGCGCATGCCGAGCGGGTCCTGGCACGCTTGCAGGTGACGCGACATTTTTTGGGAATTTTCGACCTCTCGGCAGCAGCCTTGCGTGGCAAACCCGATCTCTACGCCTACCGCAGCTTGCTACGACGCTACCGGGTCGCTGCCCCGCGCTGTCATTTTTTTGATGATAGCCGCGCCAATCTGCGCACTGCGCGCCTTCTGGGTATGCGCACCACCTGGATTCACCCGCGTCGCCGCCAGCCCGGGCAACTGGTCAAGTTGCCACCTGCTTGCCGCAAGCCATCGGGCCTGCCTAAAACAAAATCAGAAGTATGGTTGTAGAAAGGTAACCCAGCCGGGGGCATGTTTGGTAGTTACGGTGACGGTTGCGCTCGTACCGATGTGCAGGGGCAGCTTAGGATCGGGGTTGAGCACGTCAATGCGTACCGGCACGCGTTGCGTGACCTTCACCCAGTTACCGGTCGCATTTTCCGGAGGCAGCAGGGAGAAGGCATTGCCGGCACCACCACTGATGCTCACTACCTTTCCTTTGAAGGTGTGGTTGGGGTACATGTCGATATTGATGGTCGCTGCGAGTCCCGGATGGATGCGGTCGAGATCGGTCTCTTTGTAATTTGCCTCGATCCAGTAGGCTTGGTCGCCAATCAGAGGAAAGAGATCCTGGTTGACGGATACGACATCTCCTATATGAATCTTGTCTACCTTGCTTACCACGCCGGTAATTGGTGCGTAAATCGTGGTCTCGGAGAGATCCAGCTTGGCCATGCGCACGGCGGCTTCGGCCGCCGCGATCCGCGCTTTGTTCAGCGATTTTTCCGACACGGCTCCAGCAAGGGATGCGTGATTGGCCTGCAACTGCGCTTGCAACTCAGCCGCTTTGGTCTGCGCGTCGTCTGCTGCTTGCACAGACAGATACTGTTTGGCGGCCAGCGCTTTGGCGCGATCAGCATTGCGTGCGGCGTTGGCATAGTTGACCTGATTGGCCTGGATTTGCGCCTGTGCCGAATCGATTTTGGCAGCAATGCTGGCGCGCTGCCGCTTTGCCTGGGCGAGTTCAGCTTCGGCCTGTTCTAATTTATACTCGTATCTCCGCGGATCGATTTTGAGGAGCGGCTGCCCCCGTTGGACAGTCTGGTTGTCGCGCACGTAGAGGGCTACGACATGACCAGTTACCCGCGGAGCGATGTTGACGACATGGGCGTGCACGTAGGCATCATCGGTACTTGGATAGTAGTCGGAGATCTGAAAATAGGCGTAGGCGCCAAAGGCAACCAGCACCACAATGATGAGTACCGCAAACCGTTTGATCCATCGCATGGCGATTTCCCTTCTCCCGCAGCAATACGTAGGGCACGTCTGTCCGCCTTGGTGCCTGTCTAGCGTAAGAATCTTTGACGGAATTCGTAACACAAGACATACTGACCGTTCGGTCGATAAGGTAGCGCATGGCGCGCCTGCGGGCAAGTGATTTTTGAACAGAGGCTAAAGGAGTAGAGAATGCGGATTTTTTCCCCAAAGATGTTATTTGCAGGTGCCGCTATGCTGGCTTTTGCACCTTTTGCCAGCGCCGAGGGGTTGCATGTGATCCAGGGCGGGCCGGCTTACCTCAGCGCCGGTGTGGGGGTGTTCAACGGGGTCGGGATTCACCCCATTTCCGGGCCGAATCCGCGCGTGCCGGAGATCAACGTAGAGTACCAGTCGGCATCCAAGCTATTCGGTATCGGTGCGGCATGGGGGCTGATGGCCAATACCCGGGGTGGCTTCATGGGCTATACCGGTTTTTATTCCGACATCGCCTGGGATCGTTGGGTCTTGACCCCCGTTCTCGGCTTTGGTGGCTATGATGCTGGAAAAAACGGTAAAGATTTGGGCAGCACCTTTGAGTTTCGCCTGGAATTGGGTCTCGCCTATCAGTTTGCCAATGGCGGGCGCCTTGGGGTGAAGATCGCGCACGTTTCCAATGCCTACATCGTCAATCAGGATCCTGGCGAGGATGAAGCGCTGATCACTTATTCCTTCCCACTATCCTTTGGCGACCACGACTGAGACAGGACGCCGCTGCTTAACCGGCGGCGCATAGTCCTAGTTTGGCGAAGAGACCGGCGTCGTGATCGCTACTGGCGTTGTTGGTAGTCAGCAGACGATCTCCCAGGAAAATGCTGTTGGCGCCGGCCAGGAAGGCTAGCGCCTGCAGGCTGTCGCTCATCTTTTCCCGACCGGCGGCCAAGCGCACGTAACTATTGGGAAATAGAATGCGCGCCACGGCAATGGTGCGTACGAATTCGATCTCGTCGATGGGTTCCGCGTCGGCGAGGGGGGTACCGGCAATAGGCACCAGGGCGTTGATGGGGATACTTTCCGGTGCTGGCTCCAGGGCGGCCAGGCTTTGCAGCAGACGGGCACGGTCACGCCGACTTTCTCCCATACCCAGGATTCCGCCACTGCAGACCTTGATCCCGGCGTTGCGCACCGCCGCCAGGGTCTCCAGCCGCTCGTCGTAACTGCGGGTGTGAATCACCTCGCCATAGAACTCCGGCGAGGTATCGAGATTATGGTTGTAGTAGTCCAGACCGGCCGCCTGCAGGCGCTCCGCCTGGCCGGGCTTGAGCATCCCCAGGGTGACACAGGTTTCGAGGCCGAGTTCCTTTACTGCCTGCACCATCTCTGCCACTTTCTCCAGATCTCGTTCGTGCGGGCTGCGCCAGGCCGCACCCATGCAGAAACGCTGCGCCCCCGCGTCCTTGGCGGCTTGCGCGGCTTCGAGCACTTCCGCCAGAGGCAGCAGCGGGGTAACCGGTAGTTTGGCCTCATGATGCACGCTTTGCGCGCAGTAGCCGCAGTCCTCCGGGCAGGCGCCGGTCTTGATCGACAGAAGCGTGGAACATTGCACGGTATTCGGCGCAAAGTGCTCTCGATGCACCTGCTGGGCGCGAAATAGGAGATCGTTGAAGGGGAGGGAGAAGATTTCGAGAATTTCTTCTAGGGAAGGGTGTGTCATGATCTTGGTCCAAAAAGGTCAAACCGGAAAGAGGATACTAGAAACCACCAAAAAACAGGCGTTGCAGAAGTATTTTTGCCGCTTCGATGAGCAGCATGGCCACCAGCGGGCTGAGATCGATGCCGCCCAGAGGCGGTAGATGCTGCTGCAGTGGGCGCAGGATGGGATCGGTCACGCGGTCGAGAAAACGTACGACTGGATTGTAAGGGTTGGGTTGCACCCAGGAGAGGATGGCGCGGAGGAAAATGGCCCAGAACAACAAAGTCAGGGCAAACTCCAACAGGCGATAGAGATCGAAGAGCAGCATCTTTAGAGCTCTTCTGCCAGGAGTGCGGCGAGCTCCTGACTGCGCTGGCTGGCAGCATCCAGGGCACGTTTGGCGAGAGGTCGCAGGCCCTCCTCCCAGACGCCGAGCCCCGCCGCCGTCGTCCCGCCGGGACTGGTGACCTGATGGCGGAGCAAGGCCGGTGCTAGCTTGCTCTGCTGCGCGAGTTCCGCCGCCCCGCGTAGAGTGGCAATGGCCAGGCGGCGGGCCTGATCACGATACAGTCCGCCAGCCACGGCGGCATCTTCCAGCGCTTCCAGAAAGAGAAACACATAGGCGGGACCACTCCCGGCGAGGGCGGTGGCCATGTCCATGCTCTCTTCATCTGGCAGCCACTCTGCCAATCCGGTGCTCTGCACTAATTTTTCCGCCTGTTGGCGACGCGCGGCGCCGAGCTCTGCTGGCGCATAGAGAGTGCTTGCGCCAGCGCCGATCTGCGTGGGGGTATTGGGCATGACCCGGACGACGTCGACTTTGGGTACCAGCGCCTGTATCGAGCTGAGGCGAACGCCGGCAGCAACTGAGATCAACAAGGCTCTGGCAGCGCGCAGCTCGTGCGCCCAGGCAGTGAGTATTGCCCGCATCTGTTTGGGCTTGGCGGCATATACGACCACGGCTTCTGGCGGCAGGGGGCATGGCTCGGCAGGCAAGCTCTGTACCCCGAACTCCGTAGCCAAGGCGTCGCGGCGCTGCGGATGGGGGGCGTGTACCTGGACCTGCTGCGCGGGAAAACCATTGTTGCAGAGGCCAGCGATGAGGGCGCGGGCCATGTTGCCCGCTCCGAGAAAGATGATCTGTTGCTGCTGCAATCATTGCTCCTTGGGACGACTGCCAAACAGCACGGTCCCCAGTCGAATTTCCGTGGCCCCGTGGGCCAAAGCCTCAGGATAGTCGCCTGAGGTGCCCATGGAAAGGGTGTCGATCTGCTGGTCGGTGAACTGTCTTTGCAATTGTTCATAGAGTTTGCGTAGCTGCGCAAAATTCTGGTCAGCCACATGAGGGTCGGGATGTACCAGCGCCATCAGGCCGCGGAGCCGCAGATTGGCGCTGGCGACAATCTGTTCCGCCAAGGAAAAAATGTCTTCTATCGCACAACCGCCTTTACTTTCCTCGCCGCTGATGGCAACCTCGATCAAGACCTGCAGGGGTGGGAGTCCGGCCCGTTCGCGATCTAGACGCTCGACGAGAAGGCTGCGATCGACGCTCTCCACCCAGTCAAAGTGGCGAGCGATCTCGCCGGTTTTGTTGCGCTGGATGCGGCCAATGAAGTGCCAGCAGATTTCCAGATCCGATAGGGTCGCCATCTTGCCCATGGCCTCTTGCAGATAATTCTCCCCAAAATGGCGCAGGCCCAGTGCGTAGGCGGCGCGCATACGCTCAGCAGGCACCGTTTTGCTGACCGCCAGGAGACGGCAGGGCACATGGCTTCGAAGTTCTTCTTGTATCTGCTGCAGGCGTTGCGAAAGGTCCATTCAACTCTCTTTGGGTGGAATCTGGAAGATCGCCTATAGTAATGGCCTATCGCTGGTTGCCCAAACAAGGAAGTCGCAGATGAGTCAAATGGATGTCACCGATCTGCTCGGTTTTGCGGTAAAAAACAATGCGTCCGATATCCACGTTTCCGCTGGTCTGCCCCCCATGCTGCGCATCAATGGCGAGATCAAACCAGTCAATGTGCCGCCTCTCAGCAAAGAAATCGTGCATGCCATGATCTACGACATCATGAACGACGCCCAGCGGAAATGGTATGAGGAGAATCTGGAGATCGACTTCGCCATCGACGTCCCGCAGGTGGCACGCTTTCGTATCAACGCCTTTCAGCAGGATCGCGGACCCGCCGCGGCGTTTCGTACCATTCCCGCCAAGGTCCTCAGTCTGGAAGAGCTGAATGCGCCGGTGGTATTCAAAGAGATTATCGACGTGCCGCGGGGACTGGTGCTGGTGACCGGCCCAACGGGATCGGGTAAGTCGACTACCCTAGCGGCCATGGTGAACCACATCAACAACCATCGTCAGGATCATATCATTACCATCGAGGATCCGATCGAGTTTCTGCATACCCCCAACAAGTGTCTGATCAACCAGCGTGAGGTCGGGGCGAATACAAAATCTTTTGAAAATGCCTTGCGCTCCGCCCTGCGTGAGGATCCAGATGTGATTCTGGTGGGTGAGTTGCGTGATCTTGAAACCATGCGTCTGGCTCTGACTGCGGCGGAGACCGGGCATGTCGTATTTGGTACCTTGCACACCAGCTCTGCTCCGAAGACCATCGACCGTATCATCGATTCCTTCCCTGGCGGGGAGAAGGATATGGTGCGAGCCATGCTCTCCGAGTCCCTGCGCGCGGTGATCGCGCAAACCCTCATCCCGACCGCCGATCACCGCGGGCGGGTAGCGGCGCATGAGATCATGATTGCCAACCCGGCGATCCGCAATCTGATTCGGGAAAACAAAGTGGCGCAGATGTATTCCGTCATCCAGACGGGCCAGAATCAGGGGATGCAGACCCTTGATCAGTGTTTGCTCGCCCTGGTCCGCGCGCACAAGATCAGCCGTGACGATGCGCTGCGCCGGGCACAGAACAAAGAAAGCCTCGCCAACGTCGCTTGATGGGAGAAGACCATGCCAGTGCTTGATGACCTGTTACGGTTGATGATGGAGAAAAACGGTTCCGATCTGTATTTTACGGTTGGCTCGCCACCGGTGATGAAGATCGATGGGCGCGCCGTTCCCGTCGGCGATGAGCTCCTGAAACCCGGCCAAACCCTGGCCCTCGCGAAGGAGATTCTGGGGCTGGAACGACTGCAGGATTTTCAGCACGAAAAGGAGGCCAATCTCGCCTTGTCGGTCCCGGGGGTGGGTAGATTTCGGGTCAACGGATTTTTTCAGAGAAATGAAATTTCCTTCGTTATCCGTGCCATCAAGACGCAGATCCCGACCCTGGATCAGCTGCACATGCCGCCGATTCTGAAGGAATTGGCGATGACCTCCCGCGGCTTGGTACTTTTTGTGGGTTCTACCGGCTCCGGAAAAAGCACCTCCCTGGCGTCCATGCTGCAACATCGCAATGCCAGTTCGGCAGGACACATTCTCACCATTGAAGACCCCATTGAATACCTCCACAAAAATATCAAGTCGATCGTCAATCAGCGCGAAGTCGGTATTGATACCCTGAGTTACGAGAACGCCCTGGAAAATGCCCTGCGTGAGGCCCCCGACGTCATCCTGATCGGCGAAGTGCGCAGCCGCGCTACCATGGAGCATGCGGTGGCCTACGCCGAAACCGGCCACCTGTGTATGTCCACCCTGCATGCCAACAATGCCAATCAGGCGGTGGAGCGCATCATCAATTTCTTCCCGGAGGAGCGTAAACGGCAGTTGCTCATGGATCTTTCCCTAAACCTCAAGGCGGTAGTATCGCAGCGTCTTCTTCCCCTCAAGGGCCGGCCAGGACGAATTGCGGCAATGGAAGTGCTGATCAATACGCCGACAATTGCCGATCTCATCTATCGTGGGGAAGTCGGCCTGTTGAAAGACGCCATGGCGCGGCCCAACGATGTCGGCATGCAGACTTTCGATCAGTCGCTGGTGAAGCTGTATATGGACGGCATGATTGAATACGAGGACGCCATCCGCGGCGCCGATTCCCAGAATGATTTGCGCTTGGCCATCAAAATGGAGTGCATGAAGCGTGGTCTGGAGGATCCGGGTTCCAAAGCCGAGGCGGCGAGCCAATGGCGCATTGGTGGCAATGCCTGATGCTGCTGGGCTTTGCGATCGCGGTTTTTCTGGCCTGGGTTGTCCTGTATCTGGCGCGGGGAGGATTCTGGCGCGCGGACCAACGCCTTAGCGCCGCGGAAATTGCGGAGTGGCCGGCAGTCACTGCCGTGGTCCCCGCACGGAACGAGGCCGTCGGGATTGCTGCTTGTGTGCGCGGGATTCTCGGCCAGGACTATCCTGGCGAACTGCGACTGATCGTCATTGATGACCAAAGTGTCGACGGCACCGCGGATCTGGCGCAGTCTGCTGCGGCAGAACTGGATGCTGCATCTCGGCTGACGGTCCTGCGCGGAAAAGACCTCCCGCCAGGCTGGGCGGGTAAGGTCTGGGCGATGTCCCAAGGGGTGGAGGCGGCTGGCGCCGTGCCCTACCTCTGGTTTACCGATGGCGATATCGTGCATGCGCCGCTGGTCTTGCGCGCCCTCGTCGCCAAAGCGGTAATAGAAAATCGTGTCCTGGTCTCACTCATGGTGCGTCTTTCCTGTCAGACCTTGTGGGAGCGCTGGCTCATTCCGCCTTTTCTGTTCTTTTTTCAGAAGCTGTATCCCTTCACCTGGATCAATGATCCGCGACGTAAGCTCGCCGGCGCGGCGGGGGGGTGTATGCTGGTGGCAGGCGCAGCGCTGGTGGCAAGCGGCGGGCTGCAGGCGATGCGTGACGCGCTCATCGACGACTGCACCCTAGCCGCGCAACTCAAGGCACAGGGGCCTATCTGGCTGGGACTTGCAGATCATAGTGTCAGCCTGCGACGCTATACCCGTCTGCAGGAAATCTGGGCGATGGTGACGCGCTCCGCCTATGTGCAACTCGATTTTCGCCCTTCGCGCCTACTCATTGCCACGTTGAGTATGCTCTTTCTGTATCTGTTGCCTTGGATGCTATTGCTCGTCGGGCTTGCCTGCGATCAAGTCTGGGTCTGGGGGCTATCCCTGGCCAGCCTGTTACTCTCCTGGCGGATGTTCTGGCCGACCCTGCGCGATTATCGGCTTTCTCCGCTTTGGGTTCTGACGTTACAACCAGCTGCCTGGCTGTATACCCTGATGACTTTGGACTCTGCCCGCCGTCACTACGGCGGGCGAGGTGGCGCCTGGAAGGGGCGGGTTTACCCGGTAGAACGGGGGCGATAGGAGGCCAGATAGCGCCATTCGAAGACGCGCTTGGCCAGATGCCACCAGGAGCCGGGGACGACGCGGGCCGTATTGGGGCTGCGATATACGAGGTTGCCGCCGTCGAGACTGTCGACGATGCAGATGAGTTCCTGGCGGAATGTCTGGTCGGCCGCTTGTCCTTGCACATGGCGAAGGGCATTGTGCACCGCAGTCTTGGCCTGCAGGTCGGCGCTGTGCCCCTGTTTGGGCAGCCAGTTCGGACTGTCGCCGTAGGATGCCGCATCCCCCACCGCATAGACCCCGGGCAGGCCAGGAACCTGACAGTGATTGTCGGCCTGCAAGAAACCGCCCGGTGACAGCGGCAGGGCACTATTGGCCGCAAAGGCTGGGCCGGTCATGCCGGGCATGAAGAGGATCAGATCGGCATCGATGTCGCCCCCCTCGGTGTGTACCTGTTGGGCATCGAAGCCGGTAATCTTATGGCCGAGGTGGGTGCGAATCTGACGTCTTTCCATCTCCGCCAATAATCCCGCGACAGCATCGGCACCGAGACGGTTGCCCGGCTCGCGCATGGGATTGAAGAAGGTCAGGGTGAATTTTTCGCGGGTACCCTGGCGGCGTAGGTAGGTGTCGATCCCGAAGAGCAGCTCGAAGATGGGGCCGCCACGTACGGCACTCGGTTCCTGGGGATTACCGGCAAAGCCGAAGGCAATGTTGCCACCCGCCATGCTCTGCAGGCGCTCGCGAATCTGTTGCGCGGTCTCGATGCCATCACAGATGGCGAGACTGTGTTCGATCCCCGGTAGCTTGCGCAGACCACGTCCGCCGGCGGCAATGATCAGGGCATCCTGTTCCAGACTGGTACCGGATTCCAGTTGTACGTGTCCTTGGGCATCAATGGATTGCACCGTGTCGGCAACGAACTCCACCCGTTGGCGCTGGAAGAAGTCACGCAGGTCGATGCGCAGTTCCTCGCCCTGGCGCAGACCGGTCGGAACCCAGATGAGACTGGGGTAGTAAATGAACTCCGGCTTGGGAGCGACGAGACGGATCTCTGCGTCGGGGGCGCGGCGGCGCAGCTCGCGCACGGCCGTCAGGCCGCCAAAGCCACTACCAATGATGATAAATTGGGCCATACAATCCTCCTGTGATTCTATCGATGCTTCTAGTCAGGATAGCTCAGGCCAGCACGCGCCGATAGGTAGCCGGCAGCGGGCTCTCTTGCTGTGCCTGGGCCGAGCCTTTGGCAACGAAGAGATTGATGACCTGACCGTGGGCTTTGATCAGCTCGCCCACATTTGGATCTTCGCTGGTTTCTTCGATCAGTACGCCATCCGGCAGCAGGGTGAGCTCCATGTGGATCTTGTCGTGCTGGGCAAAGAGTTCGGCGAAGGCCGGATCCCAGAAGCGCAGGCCAAAATTTTCTTCCAGCCGCTGCTTCATCGAGGGGACGTGGTCGTGCAACAGCGCGACGATTTCGGGATTGTCGGAACGGGTGCGGGCACGCACGCCATTGGGCAACAACTCCAGGTCGCGCTCGATCTGCTCGTGCAGGGCCAGCAGACGATGAAACACCGCCTGATCGTGCTGGTGCCGGGCGGCTCGGGCAGGATCGCCACTGGCGCGCCCGCCACCCTGGCCGCGAACGCGGAACATTGCAGAATCGTTCTGGTACATGATGGAATCTCCTTGTCTCAATTTTTTGTGCCGTAAAGAGTGCTGCTTTCGCGACGAAACAGGGCAGCATCTCGCCAATGAAGGTATCTTGCCCGAGGCAAGGCAATCGCGCATTGATAAAGATCAATCTCGAGTGAATCAGTCGGATTTGGCCGCAGCGATTTCCTGCAGTCTTTGCGGGGAGAGGATTTCTAGTCGGTCGCGAGCTTCTTGCAGCAGTTTCTGACGCTTGAATTCCGCCATGAGGCGGCTGACATGCTCCACCGAGAGCCCAAGAAAATCGGCGAGATCCTGACGGGTCAGCGGGAAGGGCAGGACGCGCAGCTGTGGATAGCGCTGTGCCCATTGCAACAGAAAAGTAGCGAGGCGTGCCTCGGCCTTCTTGGCACCGAGCTCCACCACCCGCTCCTCGCTGGCGCGCAGGGCGTCCTGCCAGCGCTGAAAAATGGCCTCGCGGACTTTGGGCTGGCGCTCGGAGAGGCGTTGCAGCTCGACCAGATCCAGGCGACAGAGCTTGCCCGGCGCGATGCTGATGGCATCGTGCCGATGCTCCTTCTCCAGCAACCCCTCAAAGCCAAAGAGATCACCGTGATGCAGCAGGCGCAGGATGACCTGCTGGCCAGTGCTCAAGGTCTTTACCAACTTCACCGCTCCTTCCCGCAGGGTGTAGGCGAAGCGGGCCGGATCTCCCGAGCGATAGAAGACTTCCCCGGCGGCGCAATCGATGTCTTGCACTTCCATGCCCAGGGTGCAGAGTTCCGCCGGATCGAGGCCGGCAAAGATGCTTTCCCCGCGCATCCGGCAGTGCAGGCAATCGGAGAGGCGCGGCGCGCTCATTTTTTGTGACAAGCAAAGCGCAGGTCGAAAACTGCATGGCCCAAGGCCGTCCCGCGGCGCTCGAAGCGGGTTTGGATACGGTTCTCCGGAGCCTCGGCATAGTTCCCCAGGCCCGCGAGATTCTCCCAGCCGGGCGCGCTTTCCAGCAAGGTCAGCATCTGCTCGGCATAGGGCTGCCAGTCTGTCGCCAGCTGCAATTCGCCACCGGGTTGCATGACCCGATGCAGCAGCTCCAGAAAATCGGGCTGAATGATGCGCCGCTTATGGTGCCGTTTCTTTGGCCAGGGATCGGGAAACTGGACGACGACCAGCGAAAAGACACTGTCTGGCAAGCTACGCAACCACGGCGCGACATCCTCATGCACTACCCGCAGATTCTGGAGTTCTGCCGCTTCGGCACGCAAGAGTAGGGAGCCGACGCCGGGGGAGTGGACCTCGGCACCGATGCAGCCCCAGTCCTGGTGCTTCTCGGCAAAACGCGCCAGATGTTCCCCATTGCCAAAGCCGATTTCGAGCATCAGGGGTTGGGGGCAGGCCCAGGGTGAGTGCCAGGGTGCCTGTGCATCGAGAATGTAAAAGCTGCCGCGCTCTCGCAAAATGCGTTCTTGCGCGTTGGTGAGACGGCCCTGACGCAGGACAAAACTGCGGATGGGACGAAATTCGGGCTTGAGAGTCGCATTCATGCCCGGCATTATAACCGGTTTCCAGTGCGACGCCGAAGGAGAGAGCGATGCAGCAGGGGCCGATTGTCGGCGTGGTCATGGGCAGTGTGAGCGATTGGGAGGTGATGCAGTCGGCTGCCCAGATCCTGGCCGATTTGCAGATACCGCATGAGACTCTGGTCGTCTCCGCTCACCGCACCCCCGATCTCCTCTTTGCCTATGCAGAGGAGGCCAGCGCACGCGGATTGCAGGCCATCATTGCGGGCGCCGGCGGTGCCGCCCACCTACCGGGAATGCTAGCCGCCAAGACCCTGGTGCCGGTGCTGGGGGTGCCGGTGCCTTCGCGGCACCTGCAGGGACAGGACTCCTTACTGTCCATTGTGCAAATGCCCAAGGGAGTGCCGGTCGCCACCTTTGCCATTGGCGCGGCGGGGGCAGCCAACGCGGCGCTCTTTGCCGCAGCACAACTGGCCCTGCACGACCAGGACTTGCATGCGCGTCTGCAGCGCTTCCGGGCAGCGCAAACGGAGCAGGCCTTGCACAGCCAAGTGCCGCCACCGGCATCATGATCGCACCCGGCAGTACCCTTGGCGTTCTGGGTGGTGGCCAATTGGGGCTGATGTTTGCCCTGGCCGCCCGGCGACTCGACTACGATGTCTGGGTATTTGATCCGGATCCCAACGCCCCGGCGGCGGAGGTTGCGGCCCGACATTTCTGCGCCCCTTTCACCGAGGAGGCGGTGTTGGCGGACTTTTGCGCCGGGGTGGCAGCCGTCACCGTCGAGCGCGAGCAGATCCCGCTCTCCACCCTCACCTACTGTGCCGAGAGGCTTTCCCTGCGGCCAGGTCTAGAAGCCCTGCGCATCGCCCAAGATCGGCGTTTGGAGAAAGCGTTTTTTCGGGATCTGGGACTGGTAACGGCACCCTTTGCCCTCCTCGAGCAGGCCGCCGATCTGCCGGCTGCCGCGCAGCTTGCCTTCCCGGCAATTCTCAAGACCGCGCAGGATGGCTACGATGGCAAGGGACAGGTGGCGGTAGCGTGTGCCGCCGACTTGGCAATGGCGTGGCAGGAACTGGGACAGCGTCCAGCGTTGCTGGAAGTGCGGGTGGCGCTGCGTCAGGAGTTTTCGGTGATTCTTGCGCGCAGCAGCGATGGCCTGGCGGTCTTTTACCCAATCGCCGAGAACCGGCACCGGCACGGCATTCTGGACCTCAGCATCGTGCCGTGCGAGCTTTCCGAAGCGCATCAGGAACAGGCACGGCGCGCGGCCCTGCGCATTGCCGAGGCGCTGGAGTATGTCGGTGTCCTCGCTGTGGAATTTTTCCTCAGCGCGGATGGCGAGTTGCTTGTCAACGAGATGGCGCCACGCCCGCATAATAGTGGCCATTATACCCTCGACGCCTGCGTGCACAGCCAGTTCGACCAGCAGGTACGAGCCCTGACTGGCTTGCCTTTGGGCGATACCCGCCTGCTCTCGCCGGTGGCAATGCTGAACCTGCTCGGCGAATGGTGGCAGGGGGCGGGGCCAGACTGGAACGCTTGGCTTTGCCATCCACAAGTAAAGCCCTATCTTTATGGAAAGAGTGAGGCGCGGCCGGGGCGCAAGATGGGTCACCTCAATATTCTGGCCGACAGCCGGGCGGCTGCCCTGCGCACGGTGGCGGAGCTGCGCGGCGCTGATAGCGGCGACTGACCATGTCTGTAGAGCGTCGCTTGCAGCAAGAGCTGGGTGGCGACTGGCGGGTAGAGGCCAGTGGGGCGAGCGATTTTTTTCGCCTGTATCGCGCGCATAGTGCGGGTCAATCGCTATTTCTTAAGATCGGGAAGGGGCGCGCCCAGGCGGAAGCCGAAGCCGACGGCCTACGCGCCCTGCAGGCAGCGGGCGTGCCGGTTCCCCACGTCTATGGCGTCTGGGAGGAGTCCGGCGATACCATACTGGCCCTGCAGTTACTGACCTTCGCGCATAAGGACGATGTTGCCTGGGCCGCACTGGGCGGTGTCCTGGCCGCTCTGCATGGCCCGGCCTGGCCGCAATTCGGTTGGTCGCGCGACAATTTTCTCGGCGCTACCCGGCAGCAGAATCGCCAAACGGGCGGGACCAGCGCTGCGGATTGGCTGAAGTTTTTGCGCGAGCAGCGTTTGGAGATTCTCATTGCGCAGATGGATCTGCAGCGCGAGGAGGCGATGCTGTTCGCGGATCTTTTGGCGGCTCTGCCCGAGATCCTGCAGAATCATGCCCCGCAAGGTTCCCTCACCCACGGCGACCTGTGGTCAGGTAATTGGGGCGCGGGGGTCGATGGAGATGTCTGGCTTTTCGATCCCGCCGTAGCGGTCTGTGATCGGGAGATGGATCTTGCCATGCTGGAACTCTTCGCCCAGCCACCGGCATCGTTCTGGCAACGTTATCAAGGCCTGGCCATACCGGCTTTTGATCCCGCTGGCTATGCCGTTCGGCGTCCTCTCTACCAACTCTACCATCTGCTCAATCACTGGCTGCTCTTTGGTCGTTCCTACGCGGGGCAGGCCCAGGCGGCAGCCCGGGCTGCCCTCAACGCTGCCGGACGCTGAAGAAAATCGCCAGTAGCAGGCATAGCGCACAGAGCAGAAACACGGCAACGCTCCAATGGCTGATCGGCAGGTTCCAGAAGCGCTGTTGCCCGGCAATTGCGCAGGACCCTTGCCCGGCCAGGGCGCCGGCCAACGTTCCAGCAAAGCTCCCGGACGAAAAGTTTTCTTGCGGCAGTAATTGAATGGCGGCGCAGGCCTGAACCTTGCGCGTCGCGCTATTTGCCAGATGCCACTGCCATCCTGCCAGTGCCGCCCCGCCGAGTGCCGCCAAAGCAGCCAAAGACCAGAGCCAGCGCCGTCCGGCAAAAAAGCCGATGCTGATCGCCAACAGCATAGCTAGGTCCGCCACGCGCTGATAAATGCAGAGGCTGCAGGGCTGGATATCGCCAGCAAATTGCAGGTACAGCACCGTGCCAAGGGCAGCCAGGCCAAGCAGTAGCGCCAGGATCGCTAGCGCCGGGCTCACGAACCGTCGACGATCTGCTGCCATTGCTGATGGTCAGGAAGACCGAGGATGTATTGCACCTGCTTGCCACTGCGATAGACCAGCATCGGCGTGCTTACCCCCGACTGCTGGACGCTCTGTGGATCGAGTAGGGACTCCTTACCCGCCAAGAAGTTGAAGTTGCGCTGCAGTTTGCCGAGCTGCTTCTGGGTCAGCGTAGCGCTTGCAGGAGCAATGCCGCCCTCTGGCGCACCATTGCGGATGGCAAAGCCCTTCTCGTTTTCTTTCAGCGCCTGTACGGGGTCTTTGGCGCCGAGAATTGCCGCGGCTTTGCCCATGCTGGTGGGGGAGTTCGGGAAACCGATGATGACGACGCGCAGGCGGAGCTTGCCCGTGCTGACGGGGTTTTGCAGCCAGTTATAGAGCACATGACAGTAAGGACAGTCAGGCTCCAGGAATAAGTAGATCAATGATCCTCGTGAGCCCTCCTGTACGTAATAGGAGTGGCTGAGGGCATCCCAGAATTGCAGATCGTGGTCTGCGGCATGGGGTGCGGCGTCTTGCGCCAGCACTGGCTGCAATGGGAAAACCAATAAACTGCCGAGGAGCAGCAGGAAGGCAAGCAGGAATCTATTTCGCATCGATACGCAGCAAAGAAATATTCTGACGACTGTACATCTCATAGCCAGTATAGAGGATTTTTGCCGACTCCCCTGCAGCCAATTCCTGGCGCAGCGCAACGATATCTTTTTGCGGCAGGGCCAGAAACAAAGGTCCGTGGCTGGCTGCCAGAATCGCCGGGATTTGTTGTTTGGGCTGCTGGATCTGTGTTGCAGTCATCGCTCCGCGGCCGGCGTAAAACAGGAAACTCGGCTCCCACCATTGCCAGGTGGCGATGGCGTAGGGCCGCTGTCCCTCCAGGCTGCGCACCATCTCTCCCATGGTCACCGAGGGCTTGAGGTGATCGAGGGCGGGCATGAGCAGCAGAATCATACAGAAGGCCAAGGCAACGGCCCCCACCCCCAGGCTGCCGATCACGCCCAGGAATTGCTGCCGATAGACAAAATACAGGCCGACTACGGCGGCAAGTAGATAGGGCAAGCCCAGATAGGCGACCGAACCCAGCGGTGGCAGGCTTTGGGGTACCAGCGTGGTGCCCAGCCCGAGCAGGATGCCGCCGATTGCCGCCAGCCCGAGCAATGAAGCGATGATGCCACGCCCGCAATAGGCGTGGACACCACTCAAGGCAAGGTCCATGCGCCAGGCGAGGAGGGCGAGTAGAGGCGGATAGGCCTCCCAGACATAATTGGGCAACTTGGTCGCGCCCAGACTGAAAAAAACAATCCAGATCCCCGCCCAGAGCCCAAAGAAGAGCAGATCCGGGCGCGAGCGGAAATATTCTTTCCGCTGCAGCCACAAGGTGGCGAACATCTGGGGAAAAAATACCGACCAGGGTAGCAGGCCGAGGAAGGTCGTAAACAGATAATAGACGATGGGCCCTTGATGTCCCTGCATGGCGCCGGTGTAGCGGGCCACATTTTGCTGGGCAATGAAGAGCAGATCCCAGCGCCAGTGGGTCTCGATTCCCACGGCAATGTACCAGGGCAGGGTGAGCAGCAAAAAGATCGGCAGGCCCCAGCGCAGTTGCCCCTGCCGCCATAGATGCGGCAAATCGCGGCGCAGCAGCAGAAAGACGACGATGATCAGGCCGGGCAGCAGGAAAAAGATCGGTCCTTCCGTGAGGGTGCCCAGGGCCATGGCGGCATAGGACAGGAGATACTGCCAACGCCGTTCCTCCGGGTAGAGGTAGCCGCGCAGATGGGCCAGCAAAGCGACGGTGGTAAAGAGGATGACCAGGGGGTCGGGGACGGCGGCGCGAAAGATGATCTGACTGTGCAGTGCAGTGGCGGTAAACAGGCCAGTGAGCAGGGCCGCGCGTGCTCCAAGCAGACGCCGCAGGGTCAGCGTCAAATACAATACGAGGAGTGCCCCGATGAGCACCGAACCGATGCGCAGGCCCCAGCTGTTCATGCCCAGGGCACGTACCCCCAGGTCCATCAACCAGTAATTGAGAATGGGCTTGTCCGGTCGCAACTGGCCATTGAAGGTCGGCACCACGTAGTTGTTGTGGGCGATCATCTCCTTCAGACACTGGGCGTTGTTCGGCTCGTCTATGTCCCAAAGACTCGCGTCGCCGGTATGGAAAGCGAAAAGCCAGAAGGCAAAGACGAAGAGCAGCAGGGCATGGAGAAGATGGTGCTCGCCGTTCTCCTGCGTCTTAGCCATCGCGTGCGCCACCTTTCAGAATGCGCGCCTTGTCCCGCTGCCATTCGCGTTCTTTTAGAGTGGCGCGCTTGTCGTGTGCCTGTTTGCCCTTGACCAGGGCGATCTCGGTCTTGGCGCGCCCCTGCTTCCAGTACATCGCCAGGGGGACGATGGTAAAGCCTTTGCGCTCGACGGCACCAATCAGGCGATTGATTTCCAGACGGTGCATCAGCAACTTGCGGGTACGGGTCGGATCCGCTTGGATGTGGGTGCTGGCAGTGGGTAGCGGGCTGATATGTGCGCCAAGGAGCCAAAGCTCTCCGTTTTTGATCACCACATAGCTGTCCTTGAGCTGCAGGCGTCCGGCGCGCAGGGACTTCACTTCCCACCCTTCAAGGGCGATGCCGGCCTCAAAGCGCTCCTCGATAAAGTATTCATGTCTCGCCTCACGATTGAGGGCAATGGTGCTGCTGCTCATGACATCCCAAGCTTTGGATCAGAGGAGCGATCTTAGCGCAAAGCGCTGCGCAGCGCACAAGGCGCAGGGCGCCATAGCCCCTGCGGGGTGCCTGGGGTTAGACTGCCAGGAGGAAGACCCGGCGAAGGTTGAGCAATGCCGAACATTGTGGAAGGGAAAGATGACGCGGCGTAACCCGGCTTGGCTGCCGGCGGAGGACTGGACCCTGCTGACGGAGATGCCAGTCATCGCGCGGTTTTTACTGGAAAGGCTGCGTGCTGCGAAGCAGGAAATTCTCTTCGAGAACTATATCTTCCAGGCGGGCAATTGGCCGGAAGAAGTTTTCGACATCCTCTGCGCGAAGGCGCGCGATGGTGTGCTCGTGCACCTGCGTCTCGATGCGGTGGGTAGTCGCGGATTTCCCGAGCGCTGGATTCAGAAATTGCGTGCCGCCGGTGGTACTTTCGAATGGTATCACCGCCTTGGCTGGCGCGGTTGGGAAAAGAGCCTGCGCCGCAGTCACCGGCGCATTGTGCTCATCGACCAACAATGGTTGGCGGTGGGCGGTTTTGCCCTTGCCGATGCCTGGCTGCGCGGCGATCCGGGGCAGCTTCCCTACCGCGATATGCTTTTTGCCTGTCGCGGGCCGATCGTGCCTCTGGTCCGTCGCCTGTTTCTGAAAAATCGTCCACTATCGCACAAGGAGTTGCGCGCCGCTTCCAGCGACGCTGCAGATCGTCGTGCAGACGCCATAGTGCGCTTGCTGGCGGGTTCGCCACCGGATCGCTTTACGATTCGCCGGCGCTATCTCGCCGCCTTCCGCTCGGCACGGGGGAGTCTGTGGATCGCTACCCCCTACTTCAACCCCGATCCCATCGTTCTCTCAGCCCTGTATGGTGCCGTGCGCCGCGGTGTGGATGTGCGCGTACTGCTGGCGGGCCGGGTGACCGATCATCCCCTTTTGCGCCTCGGCATTCAGGCGTATTATCAAAAACTGTTGCGACATCGCGTGCGGGTGTACGAATATCAGGAAAGCTTTCTGCACGCCAAGTACATTCTGGTGGATGGTCAGTGGGGAGCGGTCGGTTCGGCTAATCTCGATTTTCTGAGCCTTTGGTTCAACCGCGAGCTTAATCTCGAAGTAAAAGGTCTGCTTCCCCTGGCCTCGCTGCGCACCCTGTTTCTGCGCGAGTTTGCCCGCTCTCGGGAAATTTCGGCGGAGCACTGGCAACGCCGGTCCTGGTGGCGACGTCCGCTGGAATGGTTGCTGGCCCAAGTCGATCGTCGCATTCAGGCGCGGGCGCTGGGCTCGCGCCGCTACTGAGTCGAGGAGCTTGATGCACCATATCCGCAAGACGGCGGTGTTGCCCTACAGCGCCGAAGAGATCTTTGCCCTGGTCGAAGACATTCGCAGTTATCCGCAATTCCTGCCCTGGTGTGGCGCCAGCCGTATCCTGCAGGATCGTGGCGATGAAGTGGTGGCCGAGATCCGCATCGCCCACAACTCTTTCGGTAAAGCCTTTTCCACGCGCAACCGCTACCAGCGTCCCAAGCTGGCCGAGGTGCGACTGGTCGACGGTCCCTTTCGTTTTTTGGAAGGGCTTTGGCAACTCGAGCCGGTGGAGGGTGGCACACGCGTGACCCTGGACATGCGCTTTGAATTCGCCAGTCGTCTCATCGGCGCATTCCTGGAGCCGATTTTTAAACAGGCCGCCGAAACCATGGTGCAGCGCTTTAGTCAGCGCGCACGGCAGGTATATGGCAGTCCGCGTCTGGCAAAAAATTCCGGCTGAGCGATCTGCGCTTTACTTGTTTGTCAGTGCCGTCACATCGCCGCTGATACTTTGCAAGCTGCCGTCCTGGCTGAAATGCAGAATGATGTTGCGCACTGTGGTACTGCCGTAAGCAGGCTTGTCACTGTAGCTGTATACCCATTCATTGGAGTTCCATGGGTTCTGCAACAACGGCGCGCCCAACACCGCGCTGACCTCGGCCTTGTCCATGCCTTTGTGGATTTGCGCCAGTTCTTTCTGACTGACGACGTTACCTTGCTGCACATTGACGCGATAAATACTGCAGGCGCTCAGGATGGTGCAGAGAAGGAGGGTGCTCGCGAGAAAAGAGAATGTGCGCATGATCCTTGTCTTGGGCGTACGGTGCCACTATGCTACTAAAAGAACGCGCTACTTGCCATTGGAACGGATGAATAGTGAAGAACTGAAACGTGCTGGTCTGAAGGCTACCTTGCCGCGCCTGCGGATCCTGCAGATTCTCGAGGCCAGCGATACGCGCCATCTGACGGCGGAAGAGGTCTACCGGCAGCTGCTCGATGCCGGAGAAGAGGTGGGCCTGGCCACCGTCTACCGCGTCATGACCCAGTTCGAGATGGCGGGTCTGGTGCGTCGCCACCATTTTGAAGGCGATCGCGCGGTCTTTGAACTCAATGAAAGTGGTCACCATGACCACATGGTCTGTACCGCCTGTGGCAAAGTCCTCGAGTTTTTTGATCAAACCCTGGAAAACCGCCAGTTGCAGATCGCTGCCGGGCGTGGCTTCCACATCACCGACCACAGCCTTTATCTCTACGGTACCTGCAAAGGAATGCAAGAGAAGGGCGTCTGCTCCCTGGAAGGGCAGGATAGCTGAACCACCTGCTTCTGATTAACGGCTCGTCTCTAGCTCTGCTGGCGCAGAGCCGCAATGCGCTCCTCCAGGGGCGGATGACTCATGAACAGGCGGGAAAGGCCGCGATGTCCCAGAATGCCGAAGGCCGTCATGGCCTTGGGTAGATGGCTTTCTTCGTGGGACGCGCGCAGGTGTTCCAAGGCGGCGATCATCTTGTTGCGCCCGGCAAATCGGGCGCCGGCAGCATCGGCGCGAAATTCCCGCTGGCGGGAAAACCACAAGACAATGATGCTGGCCAGCACGCCAAGGACCATCTCGGCCACGATGGTGGTAATCCAGTAGGCGATGCCATTGCCCTCTTCATTGCGAAACACCACGCGGTCTACCAGGTTGCCAATGATGCGGGCGAAGAAGATGACGAAGGTATTGACCACACCCTGAATCAAGGTAAGGGTGACCATGTCGCCGTTGGCGACGTGACCAATTTCATGTCCGAGCACGGCCTCTGCCTCATCGGCATTCATCTGCTGCAACAGGCCAGTACTGACGGCAACCAGGGCGTGATTCCGACTGGCACCGGTGGCAAAGGCGTTGATCTCGGGCGAGGGATAGATCGCGACTTCGGGCATGCCAATGCCGGCGGCAGTCGCGTGGCGCTGCACAGTTTGCACCAGCCATTGTTCGGTGGGATTACGTGGCTGCTGGATGACTTCGGCACCGACGCTGCGCTTGGCCATCCACTTCGACATCAGCAGGGAAATGAACGCACCGCCAAAGCCAAAAACCAAGGAAAAGATCAGCAGGGTCGGCAGGTGGATTCCCGCGCTGGCCTGATCAAAGCCAAAGAGATGCGAAAGAATAGTCCAGGAAACGCTGAGGATCAGCAGGATGGCAAGGTTGGTTGCCAGAAACAATAAGACGCGCTTCATGGTTTGACTCCGTGCGCAGACGCTCTGGAAGTATTAACGCAGCTCTACGCCGAGAGTGCAAGCGTCTGCAGCGATGCGTACACTACGACACATGCCATCTCTGGGAGGGGAAATGCAGCACACGGCAGGGGGCTTGGAGCACCAACACCATTCGCATGGGCATGGTCACCATGCCCACCATCATCATGCGCCAGCAAATTTTGGTCGCGCCTTCGCCATCGGCATCGCTCTGAACGTTGCCTTCGTTTTGGTAGAGATTGCGTTTGGCATTTTGGGAGACTCCCTCGCCTTGTTGGCAGACGCGGGACACAACTTTGCGGACGTTTTTGGCCTGCTCCTGGCTTGGGTGGGAAGCAAGCTGGCGCAGCGTTCTCCTTCCCTGCGCTTTACCTACGGCCTGCGCGGTGCCTCGATCCTATCGGCCTTGGGCAACTCGGTGTTTCTGCTCCTGATTACCGGCGGTATTGTCTGGGAAGCCATCCTACGCCTAATGCACCCGGCGTCAGTCGCCGCCTGGGATATCATCGTCGTGGCGGCCGTCGGTGTGGTCATCAACACCGCGACGGCTCTCCTCTTCGTCGCCGGGCAAAAAGAGGATCTCAATCTGCGCGCCGCCTTTCTGCACATGGCGGGGGATGCCGCGCTGTCGCTAGGGGTCGTATTCACGGGCATCACTATTCTGTTTACCGGCTGGCTCTGGCTCGATGCCGCCACCAGTATTCTGGTCAGTGCCTTTATTGTCTGGTTTACCTGGGGCGTGCTGCAGGAGTCGGTCGGTCTTGCCCTCAATGCCGTGCCCAGAGGAATCGATCCTCTTGCCGTGCGGCATTTTCTCCTAGCCCAGCCGGGGGTACAGGAGGTGCACGATCTGCACATCTGGGCCATGAGCACCAGTGAAAATGCCCTGACAGCCCATTTGTTGATGCCAGAAGGGCCGCGCGGCGACGATTTTTTGCACGAGCTTGCCGAAGAGCTAGCAGAGCACTTTCAGATCCATCATCCCACCTTGCAGGTGGAAACCGGCGATAGCGCGCATTCCTGTGTGCTTGCCCCCGAAGGGCACATCTAGAACATCGTCGTCAGGGGAGTAGGGCGAGGTTGTCGCGGTGGATGAGTTCCACCGCCTCCTGCTCGCCAAACAGCTCGGTAATCTCGGCGCTGTTTTTTCCCAGGCGGGCCGCCACTTCGGCGCTGGCGAAATTGATCAGTCCCTGGGCAATCTCCTGTCCTTCGGGATCCAGGCAGGAGACCAGGTCGCCACACTGAAATTCTCCCTCGACAGCCGTCACCCCTACCGGCAGCAGGCTGGAGCCTTTCTCGCGTAGGACGCGTGCCGCCCCAGCATCGAGCCTGAGTTTGCCCATGGGCCGTAACTGCCCCACAAACCAGCGCTTGCGCGCAGCAAGGCGGGGGACTTGCGGTTGAAAACGGGTGCCCAGTATCGCCCCTCGGTACAGGCGCAGCAGCACGTCTGGTTCGTGGCCGCTGGCAACGATCGTCGCTGTGCCCGAGCGTGCCGCCCGGCTTGCGGCCATTACCTTGCTGCGCATGCCGCCGGTTCCGACCTTGCTACCAGCGCCGCCAGCCATGGCTAGCAACTGCGGGTCGCCAGCGCGGACTTCGTGAAGAAGTTGGGCCTCCGGGTGTTGGCGCGGATCGGCCTCGTATAGGCCCGCCTGGTCGGTGAGGATGATCAGCAGGTCGGCGTCCAGCAGATTGCTCACCATGGCAGCGAGGGTGTCGTTGTCACCAAAACGCAGTTCCGCGCTGGCGACCGCGTCATTTTCGTTGATGATGGGTAGAGTTCCCATTTCCAGCAGGGTGCGCAGGGTGGCGCGGGCACTGAGGTAGCGCTGGCGGTCGCGCAGATCTTCATGGGTGAGGAGAACTTGCGCACCAATCATGCCGCCCGTCTGCAGATATCCCTGATAGACCTGGACCAGGGCGGCCTGCCCAATGCTGGCGGCGGCCTGCAGTTCGGCCAAAGCGCGTGGGCGGGTTTGCCAGCCGAGGCGTTCCATGCCTGCTGCCACGGCGCCGGAACTGACCAGGATCAGCTCCAGTCCCTGGCGGTGCAACTCGCTGAGCTGCGCAACCCAAGCAGCAATTGCGGGGTGGTTAAGCCCCTTGCCGTCATTGGTGAGCAGACTGCTGCCAATCTTGACAACCCAACGACGGGTTTCGGCGAGTTCGCTGCGACTCATTCCTCTTCCTCATCCTCCCAATCGGCGTCGCCCCAATCCTCTTCTTCGTCCCAATCACCCTCTTCGGCGGTCTCTTCCTCGTCGTACCAGTCGATATCGCCGCTGGGTTCAGGGGCCGGAGGAAGTTCTGGTAAAGCACGCCAGATGGCTTGTGTCAATTCCTTACAGCCGGCGCCCGTCGCCGCCGAGACGAGAAAGGCTGGTCCTTCCCAAGCGAGCTCTTTACAAATGGTCTGAAAACGTTGTTCGGCCTCCGGGAGGGGCAGGAGATCGGCCTTATTGCCGATCAGCCAGCGCGGGCGGCTGGCTAGTTCGCTGCTGTACGCCTCGAGCTCGGCCGCCAGGGCTGCGACGCCTTGTGCCGGATTACTCTCTTCCAGGGGGGCGATGTCGACCAAGTGCAGCAGCAGCCGGGTACGGCGCAAATGGCGCAGAAAGCGGGTGCCAAGGCCCGCACCCTCGGCAGCACCGGGAATCAAGCCGGGGATATCGGCGAGGACAAAGGATTCGTGTTCACCCACGCGCACCACGCCAAGCTGCGGGTGCAGGGTGGTGAAGGGGTAACTGGCAACCTTGGGTTTGGCAGCACTGACGGCGCGGATGAAGGTGCTCTTGCCGGCATTGGGTAGGCCCAGCAGGCCGACGTCGGCAAGCAGGCGCAGTTCCAGGCGCAGGTTACGCTCCTCCCCAATGCCACCCTTTTCAAACTGGCGGGGTGCGCGGTTGACACTGGTCTTGTACCAGAGATTGCCATGCCCACCGCGTCCGCCCTTGGCAACCAAGAGGCGCTGCTGGTTTTCGCGCAGATCGCCAAGCAGTTCACGGGTGTCTTCGTCATAAACCAGCGTGCCGACGGGGACGGCAATTTCCAGATCCTTCCCAGCCCGCCCCGTCATCTGTCGACCGGCACCACCATGACCGTTTTCGGCACGATAGCGCCGCTGGTAACGGAAATCGATGAGGGTATTGAGGTTCTCCTGGGCCACGAGGTAGACGTCACCACCCCGCCCACCATCGCCGCCATCCGGTCCGCCGAAGGGGATGAATTTCTCCCGACGAAAGCTGACAGAGCCGTGGCCACCATTGCCGGCGCCAACCACGATGCGGACTTCGTCGAGAAATTGCATGAAAAAACCCCACCCCGCTAAACCGGGGCGGGGCTTTCCCGATGGCTGTTTTTAGCCGTTGATGACGCTGACAGTACGTACCTGACGTGGACCCTTGCGCTCAAACTGTACCACACCATCGCTCAGGGCGAAGAGGGTATGATCCTTGCCAATGCCGACGTTGGCGCCGGGGTGATACTGGGTACCCCGCTGGCGGATGATGATGTTGCCGGCGATGACCGCCTGACCGCCGTAGCGCTTGACGCCCAGACGCTTGGACTCGGAGTCGCGTCCGTTACGCGAAGAACCGCCTGCTTTCTTGTGTGCCATATTCGTTTGCTCCTGGATTTACGCGTCGATGCTGGTGATGCGGACTTCGGTGTAGTACTGGCGATGGCCCTGCCGCTTCCGGAAATGCTTACGACGACGCATCTTGAAAATGTGGATCTTGTCAGCGCGACCCTGGCTCAGCACCGTAACCTTGACGCTGGCACCCGGGACGAGCGGCTGTCCCACCTGTACTTCTTCGCCTTCGCCGAGCAGCAATACACGGTCGAGAACCAGCTCGCTACCAGCCTCGGCTTCCATCTTCTCCAGGCGCAGCTTGTCACCCACTGCCACTCGATACTGTTTACCGCCATTCTCGACTACCGCGTACATCAGAACCTCCACAAATGGGACCGCCGGCGAGAGGCGCCGGAAAGGGTCAGAATAGTATGGAGAAAGCTTCCCTCCGTCAAGCGCCGAGCAGCCCATGCGTGCCACTCTGGATATAGAGGAACATAAGATGGGCCGGTAGAGCCGCAAGAGCGCAGCGGCAATCGACGGCTACATCAGATCCGGTTACTCCAGGATCACTGCCGTACCGTAAGCCGTTATTTCATTCATTGCCTGGCCTTGTCCAGAGTCGAAGCGCATTCCCAATGAAATTATGCAAGCGCAGCAGAGCGCAGGCTTGTCGCAAGCAGAATTCGCGGAGGCCTTGGGTATTTCCAAGCGCACACTGCAGGAGTGGGAGCAAGGGCGAAGGTCTCCGTCGGGTGCTGCTAAGGCCGTGATCTGTATCGCAAGGCGCTGAACCCCTCCAACGAGTGGATAGGTCTCGGAAAACCACTCACCCAAAGTACAGAGCTACCATCAGCATCATTCAAGCCGGTAGTGTTGTTGACAATTGCGCGTGGATCGCTACCATCGCATGCAACAGTGTTGCAAAACAGGCCCCAAAGCATGTCTGAGTCGGAATCCGGAACCTTACAACAGGACGTGGTGAGCTTTTGGGGCCTGGTGGGCCAGAGCATATCCGGCATGGCGCCGACCTGCGACGTGGTCGCTTTCATGACTGCCGGTGCCGCTTTTGCCTTGGTAGCCATGCCACTCTCTTATCTGGCAGCGTTCATCCTGATGTTCATCGAAGTGAACACCATCTACCACCTGACCAAGCATCGGGCCTCAGCCGGTGGCTATTATAGTTTTGTCTCGGCAGGGCTGGGAGCACCGGCGGCGCTGGTGACAGGTTTTATGGTCATCTTCTACCAAACCCTGAGCGTCGGAGCGATCCCGGTCTATGTGGGCGGTGTCTTTCTGCCGGGCCTCGCGCGCAGCCTGGGCATCGCGCTACCTTCCTGGTTTTGGATTGCCAGTATTCTGTTTTTTGTGGGTGTCCCCTGGCTGCTCAGTGTGGCCGGCATTCGCCCAAGCATTCGCACAGTGGCGATCACCAGCCTGATGGAGATCCTGTTTTTGGTGGGCAGTTCGCTATTCATTATCAGCCGCGCCCTGCCTGCCCATCCGTGGGCGCCCTTCAGCACGGCAGACGTTGGTTTCAAGGGCGTAGCGATGGGAATGATCTTTGCCATTACCAGTTTTATCGGCATTGGTAGCCACACACCCCTGGCCGAGGAGGCGCGGGGGGTACGCACCCAGAACGGGCGCGTGATTGGCAAGGCGGCGCTAGTCTCCCTGAGCCTGGTTGGTGCTGCGCTGATCCTGTCGGCCTACGCCCTGACCGTGGGCTGGGGGGTGCACGATATGCGCAGCTTTGCCGCAACGGCGCTCCAGGGGTAGTGGTTTTCGAGAAATATCTTGGATTCTGGGGCGCGACGGCCTTGGTGATCCTGGCCATCAACAGTGCCATGGCCGACGGCCTGGCCCTGTTGAATGGTTCGGCACGGGTGCTCTTCGCCATCGCCCGTGATCGCTTGCTGCATACCCGTTTCGCTCTGGTGAATGGGCAACGTGCGCCCCAGGGGGCCATCAACTTTCTTGCCGCTTTGGCACTGGGTTTCGCAATTCTGTTCGGCCTGGTTTTCGGACCCAGTAATGGCTTCAATGTCATGACGACTGCCGTCCTGATTGGCCTGGTAACCGCCCATACCCTGATGAATCTTGCCCTGATGCGTCTGCCGGCGGGTGGCGGCTCCCATGGCAGTCGCATCTTCTTCCATATTCTCTTGCCGATCGTGGCAACACTGCTCTTCTGGTGGGTGCTTTGGGAATCGCTCTTTCCTCTCGCTTATCCGCTCGGCTGGTCCTTGGCCCTTTGGGCGGTAGCCATCGTGCCCGCGCTACTCTTTGCCAAGTGGCGGGCGCGCCGTCTGTCTCCGGAAGAGGCGCACCGCTTGGGGACGACAGCCCCCTGAGAATGGCTTGCCCTTCGCCTGATCGGCAAGGCGGGGATTCCCAGACTACAGCGCGTTCTCAGCTTGATGCCAGAGAGTACCGATCGTGCCCGCAGGTTTGGCAGCCTGGGCCGCCACTAGCGGGGTTTCACCAAGCACTTTGCCGTGCAGAGTGATCTGCAGGTGGCCCACGATGGCACCAGCGGCTACCCCATGCCCGCCAAGCTTGTCATAGCTGACGCTGCGCTGCAGATCCTTTTGCTCTCCCTCTGGTACCGTCACCCAGACATCCTTCGCCGCCTTGACTGCGAAGTTCTCTGGATCCAGTTGTGGATCGCTGTATTTGCCCAGCACCGTCCCTGCCTTCACTGCTTCTAGGTCGTGGGTAAAGGCGTAGCCATAGTCGAGCAGGGCAACGACATCATTCACGCCGGCGGGCCAACTCGGCGCCCCCATGACGACAGCGATCAAGCGCCGTCCATTACGAATGGCGGTGGTGTCCATGCAGTGACCAGCGGCATTGGTATGACCGGTTTTCAGTCCGTCAATACTCGGATGGCCAAAGAGGGCGGGATTCCAGCTGCGCTGGGTGATGTGGTTGTAGCGATAATATTTGATCTTGGAAATATCGATCACCTGCGGATACTTTTGGATCAGGTTGCGAGAAATGATTGCAATGTTCATGGCCGAAAGATGCAGGCCGGGATCGGGTAGACCATCGACATCGGTATAATGCGCCCCCTTGAGGCCCATTTTCTCGGCCTCGGCATTCATCTCCTCGACAAAAGCGGCGCGACTGCCGGCGACGGCCTGGGCTAGCGCCACGGCGGCGTCATTGCCGGAGTCGATGATCAGCCCGTGCATGAGCTGGCTGACGGTAACCGGCAGGTTGGGCTGGATGAACATGCTCGAACCGCCAGTGTGCCATGCTACGTTACTGACCGGGATCTGCTGGTTCCAATGCAGACGTCCGTCAGCGAGGGCGCCATAGGTCAAATAGGCAGTCATCAACTTGGTAAGACTGGCGGGGGGCAACTGCAGGTCCGGATCTTTTTCGGCAATGATGGCGCCGGTACGAGAGTCCATCAGCACGTAGCTTTTACAGTCGGGAATGGGCGGTGGCGGGGGCTGCAGGTCCGCCGCTTGCACAAGAGAAACGCCCAGAGGAGAAAGGCACAACGCCAACAGAGGCGCCCGCAGGCGCCGCAGGGATGGATTCATCTGTCGGTTTCCTTAGTTTTTGGGCAGATGGATGACTACAAAGAGACTGTTATGTCCCTGACGAATCAGAACGGAAATGGGTTGATGCGCCGGAAGATTCTTGACGATGCTTTCCAGCTGTTCCGGACTGTCGACGGGTTGCTGATCGATCTCCTGAATCGCCATACCCTCATGCAGGCCGATTTCTGCCGCGGGTCCCGGATAGACGCTTTCTATATAAACCCCGTGGCGGATCCCGAGGGCCTTTTTCTCGGCCGCATCCAGGCTACTCACGCGTAAGCCCAGGCGATGAATATCCACTACCTTCTCCATTTCGGCATGGCGCATTTTCTGGGGCATGGTGCCAATGACGACATTGATGGTTTCGGGTTTGCCATCGCGCAGGATGCCGATGGGAACCGTTGTCCCTGGTGGCGTGTCGCCTACCAGCGGCGGCAGGGAGCCGACGCTGTACACCGGCTTGTGATCATAGGTGACAATGACATCGCCAGTCTTGAGGCCCGCTTTTGCGGCGGCCTCATGGGGTTCTACGTTGGCCACCAGCGCCCCTACCGGCTCTTTCAGGTGCAGAGCCTGCGCCATTTGCGGCGTAACCTCTTGCACATCGACGCCGAGCCAGCCGAATTCCAGTTTCTTGTGCGCGAGGAAGGCATCCACTGCACGCATGGCGGTGTTGATGGGGATGCTGAAGGAAAGCCCCATGTAGCCACCATCGTTGGTGTAGATCTGATCGTTGATACCGACCACTTGGCCGGACATATTGAAGATAGGGCCACCGGAGTTGCCTGGATTGATCGGCACGTCACTCTGGATGAAGGGGATATATTCGTCATCATGCGGCAAAGAACGATCCAGGGCACTCACTACTCCCTGCGTGACGGTGTTATAAAAACCGAAGGGCATGCCAATGGCCAGTAGCCATTGACCGACCTTGAGATCTTTTGAATTGCCCAGCTCTACCGTGGGCAAGTCATGGGCGTCGATTTTGAGCAGGGCCGTGTCATAACGCACCGAAAGACCGACGACCTTGGCGGGGTACGCATGATGATTGGTGAGCGTGACAATGATGTGATGCATCCCCCGCACCACGTGACCGGCGGTGACAATGTAGCCGTTGGGGGAAATGATAAAGCCCGAACCGAGGGCCTCTTCCTTCTCTTTCTGTGGTGGCTGCGCACCGGGAAAGTTATGGAAAAATTGATAGAAAGGGGAATTCTTCGGGAACGGATTTTGTCCCTGATTACCACCAACTACCTTGGTATCGGAATCATCGATTTTGACAATGGCATTGCCATATTTCTCGACGATCGGGCTGAAATCCGGTATCGCCACCATCTTTGGACCAGGCGCGTGCAGAACCGGCTTGGGGATGGGCATCTCCTCATTGGCGGCAAAGGAGATACCAGCGGCCCCTAGACCCAAGGCAAATACGGCGCTGCTGACAGCGAGGAGCATTTTGCGAGATTTTGTGGATGTTGCGGTCATAATCGGCTGTTCCCTTTCTGTTTACCGAAAGCTATGACGGGCAGGCTACGGGGGAAGTTCCCGAACACCTTGTGAACATCGATGAATATCCCGGTAGACTTTGGGAACTCTTTGCCCTTTCTATCCTCTATCCCTAGCACATGGATACGCATCGGGACGAATCGCGCCAATTTCGCCGGCGCCTGGGATGGGCGGCGCTGATTTTATTGCTGCTGCTGCTGGTGCTCGTCGCCCGGGTGATCGATCTGCAGGTCTTCCACTACCGGCGCTTTCGTCAGCTGGCACGTGCCAATCACACGGCCATCGTTCCTCTGGCACCGCCGCGCGGCCTGATTCTGGCGGATCATGGGCAGGTCTTGGCGACCAATCGGGCGCGCTATGTCCTTGAGCTGTTCCCGGATGAAGTTCATCACCTGCATGCGACCTTACACCGGCTGCGGCGGGACTTCCCGATCTCGCAAAAGACGGTACAGCACTTGTTACATACCATCGATGACAAGCCGGCCTATCTGCCGCGCGTCCTGCTCACCAAGCTCTCGCCGGAACTGCTGGCGCGTTTTGCCGTGCGTGAGGAAGCATATCCAGGAATTCGTCTTGCCGTGCGCTGGCACCGTTACTACCCTTATGGCAGCCTCTTTGCGAATACCATTGGTTATGTCGGGCCGGTTACTCCTAGAGATCTACAAGGATTTGATCCGCAGCAGTATCTGTATCGGCACACGATTGGCGTCAGTGGCCTGGAGTACACCCTGGAACGGCAATTGCGCGGACATTTTGGCTATGACATCCGCAGCGTGAATGCCTTGGGGGACCCGGTGGCCCCTCTGCGCCGGGTGCCGCCCAAGCCGGGCGACGTGGTGCGCACCACTCTGCGTCTGCGGGTGCAAAAGGCCATTGCCCACGTCATGAAAAAGGAGCACTATCGAGGTGCTCTGATCGCCATCAACCCCAATACCGGGGCGATCCTCGCCAGCGTCAGTAATCCCAGTTTCAATCCCAACTGGTTTGTCGGAGGCATCAGCAGCAAGCATTGGCAGGCACTGCTACATGATCCCGACCACCCGTTACTCAACCGAACCCTTGCTGGATTGTACCCTCCTGGCTCCACCATCAAGCCCTTTTATTCCCTGGAAGCTCTACAGAAAGGTGTGATTGTTCCCAACTTCCATACCTACTGTCCGGGCTACATCAAGGTAGGAGGGCATGTCTTTTGGGACTGGTATCGCTCGGGTTTTGGCGAGACCGGACTGCGCAAGGCGCTGGCCTGGTCGGTCGATGTCTTCTTTTATAAACTGGCGTTGAAGATGGGGATTCAGCTGCAGGACCAGACCCTGTGGCGCTTTGGTTTTGGCAAACCGGCACCCATCGACCTCGCCGGCAGTGCTGCAGGATTCGTCCCTACACCTGCCTGGAAGGTCCGCCAACTCCATGCGCCTTGGTATACTGGTGATACGGTGATTCTGGGGATTGGTCAGGGGTATTTGTTGGCCACCCCAACCCAACTGGTGCGCGGGGTCGCCGCCATTGCCAATGGGGGTAGTTTGCCCTATCTACATCTACTCAGGGATGTGAAAAACCCGCAAACGGGTCAGATCATCAAGCCAGATTTTCCGGCAGCACGCGAGTTACACCTTCCCGGATTTGCCCTGCGTGCCGTGCGCGCGGGGATGCGCGCCTGTGTTACCTCGGGCACCTGCAAGACCGTCGCCTATCCGGGCCTGAGTGTGGCGGGCAAGACTGGCACCGCCGAAGTACCGGTGGGCTACAGAGACGGACGCACGATCTATAACGATGATTCCCTCTTTATCGGTTGGGCGCCTTATCACCACCCGAAAATTGCGGTGGCGGCGGTGGTGGAGGACGGCGGCGGCAATGCGTGGCAGGCCCTGCCACTGGCGAAGGCCGCGATCCTCTCCTATTTGCGTCCCAAGCTGAAATTGCATACGTTTACCAATATCGTCGTTAATCCGGCCCAGGCCTTCGGTTGAGATCGATTGGAACTTGGGTCTACGCTTGTGTTCTAATGTAGCCTCTAGTCAATCGTAAGAATGTAGGAGAGTGGCCATGTTTTATGCGTTTTTCATCGTTCTTAGCCTGCTCTGGGTCATCGCCATGGTCATGGGGATGAAGAGTACCTTCACCAGCGATGATGGTAGCGAGCACTCCTAAAGGGGCATTTGGTAGCGGGTATTTTGGTTCATGATGCGCGCTACCGAGCTGTTTCACTTTTCTCCCTGGCAGCGCTTGCGCCGTTGGGGTACGCGCATGCGTGCCGTTTTGCGTCTCGATCGCTGGTTCCCCCAAATTCCTTTGGCTTTGGCGGTGGCGGCGCTGGGCGCACTCTCTTTGCTACATGCCCTGCCAGCCTTGAAGTCGTTGATCCCGCAATTATCGGTGATCACCCCCAGCAGCAATCTCACAGATCTGCCGATCATGTCCGAGCTTGGCGCTGTTCCAGCGCTGGTCGTGGGTGCGGTGCTCCTGATCATGGCCCTTGGTCTGATCTTCCGTTCCCGCCTGTCCTGGGCTCTGACGCTGATGATTTCGGCCATCAGTCTGGCCCTCCTTCTGCACCGGTACCAGCATCTCAGTGTCGCTATGCTGGCATTCAATGGTTTTATTCTGCTTGGCTTGTTGATCTTTCGACGGCATTTCTCTCGGTCGAGTGTCGCCGCTGGTACGCTCTTCGCTTTTCTCTCCATCGTGCTGCTGCTGAGCTACGCCGTCTTCGGCTCCTATGTCCTGGGAGCGGGTTTCAGCCCGCAAATCAAATCGTTAGAGTCGGCTCTGTATTTTGCTGTGGTGACCATGTCTACCGTCGGCTACGGCGATATCGTCCCTAAAAGTCCGGAAGCACGCTACTTCGTCATCTCCATCATCATCCTCGGGATCACCGTTTTCGCCACATCGATCTCCGCCGTGGTCGTACCGCTGATCAATGGGCGAATGCAGCGCCTGCTGCTGGGCGAGAAAAAATCAGACTGGAGTGACCATTATGTCCTCATCGGTGACAATCTCTTCGCGCAGAATACCTATCGGGCCCTGCGCCGCCGCCACCTGCGCGTGCTGGTGGTAGCGCCGGTGCGACCGGAACCACTGTGGCTACCAGAAGAAGACCTTTTCGTGGGTGACCCTACCGATCCTGAGATTCTTCGCCGCGCTGGTGCGATGCGGGCCTTGGGAGTCCTGGCGCTGCGCAACGATGACAGTGAAAATGCCTTCATCGTTCTCACCGCCAAGGAGATGGCAGTTCCCGGCAAAACCGTGGCCCTGGTGGGAAACCAACGGCACTTGCAACGTCTGCGTCAGACGGGCGTAGACCTGATCATTGCCCCGGAGGTCCTGGGCGGACAGCTACTCGTAGAAAGCCTCATGGGGGAGGAGTTTCACGGCGACGCGGTACTCGATACCATTTTCAGTACTGGCGCCAAGGCCTGATCAGTCAACTCCCTTTTGACTGAGCTGAAAATCGCCCAACTGCAGGCGGCGCAGGCTGTGCACGTAGTCCACAGTATCGTCGGTGCTTGCCAGCGGACCGATCTTGACGACATAGCCCTGGGCGGCGGGGACCAGATGCGCCGTCGTAATTCCGAAAGCCTGTAATTTTTGCCGTTCCGCACGGGCTTGCTGCAATTCCATGGGTTGGGTACTGACCAGGTAAATGACATCTTCGAGTTGGGGGGCGGAAAGCACCGGCCGCGCAGCCGTCGTGACTGGCGTTGCTGGAGCGGACAGCGGTTGCTTGGGACTAGCAAAAGCGCTGGCGACCACCGAGCGCAGTTTGGCCTGGGGATGCTGTACGCCAGAACCAGGCGACTGCGGGGTGGGGGACACACTGGGTATGACCGGTCGAATGTTTTGTACCGGAACCAGTTGCTGCATTACCTGCGGACGATAGGGCGCTGGTGCGGGAACGCTACTTTGCACGGCTTGGATGTTCACCTGCGCCGTTCCCTGGTTGACGATGCCCAAGGCACGCGCACTGCCAATCGATAAATCCATGATTCGCCCAGCAACGAATGGGCCGCGATCATTGACCAGGACGAGAATGCTGCGACCATTTTGCAGATTGGTGACGCGTACGCAGGAGGGTAGGGGCAGCACCCGGCTTGCAGCAGTCAGGCGGTTGTCGTGAAAGGCGGTGCCCATAGCCGTGACGTGACTGGAGGAGGCGATGTCATACCATGAGGCGGTGCCCGTCTGGTTATACCCCTGGGCACTTTGCAGCGGGTGGTACCAGTGCCCATTAATCTCGTAAGGCTGATTGTAGGCCGCCTGCAGATTGGGAGAAGGTGCGTAGCAGGTGGTGCCGGTGGAATAGGCCAGTCCGGAACTCGAACTGCGCGCTATGGACGATGATGGCGATGGTGTGGATACGCTGGCACAGCCGGCCAGGGTCGCGAGCCCGGCGGCAACGCAAGACCAGCGCAGCAGACGGTTGGGTGTCCATTCCTGCATTCCTCTTTTCACCCCCATTTTTCATGGCGAACTGGCGCGCCGCGATACCTATGGTAATACGCGAGACTTTGATCTTAGTAAAATGAAAGATAGAAGAAAAAAACAGAGTTGCCAAGGTGCTTGCAAGCACCGGCACGAATATGAGCGGGTTACCGGCCGATAGTCAGGTATTTTTGTCGGCTCTGCAACCAGCCTTGCATGTTACGCAGATCCCGCCGCAGCAGGCTGGCCATGATTGCCAGCGAAAAGCCGAGCACGCCGAGCGCCGTCCACCACAAAAATGTGGGCATGCCAAAGATGAGGTTTACCAGAAAAACCCCCAATATCGGTCCAAAGAGAAACAGGCTCAGCATCCATTCGCGTCGCAGTAATTCGATACTTGCCCCAAAGCGATCGAGGCACAGGGGATGCACCTCACCATCGGTGTTTTTCAGCGCAACGACTTCGTTGCTATGCAGCAGGATTTCACAATGCTCCTGAGCGGTTTTCTGTCCCGCCGAGGGTATTTGCATGGCCATCTGTCGCCCATTGAGCTCAAGGCGCGCCCAGCGAAGCGGCCCAGAACCGGCAATGACGATCCCCTGTCGTTGCCAGAACGGAACGGTTTTCTGCCAAGTAAGGACGGCTCGCTGCCATGTTTGCTGCTCAGGTAGCGCGTCGTCCTTTACCAAAGCGTCGCCTGCCCTCAATTGGGGGTGCAGGTATAGCCTGCGGGGCAGCTGGGTGGCGTCTGATACTGTGGCGCGGTCGGTGTGCAGGTATATCCTGGCGGGCACTGCACATTGTTGGCAGGGGGGGCGTAATAACCTGGCTGCGCTGGTTGGGGAGCCTGCTGTTCCTGCGACTTGGAGATGCCGTAGCCGGCTAGGCCGCCCAGCCCCGCGCCGATTGCGGCGCCCGCCAATGGCGAACCGGTCTGATTGCCAATGACCGCGCCGGCAATGGAGCCCAGAAGTGCCCCGCCGGTGGTATTGGCCGTGGTCGCGTTACTGGCGTAGGGATTATTGGCACAGCCTGCCAGGATGGCAGGAACCATTGCGATGACTATCCAACGTATTGTCGTCATTGATAACTCCCTCTACTATACCGTTACAGTTGGGTTCACTAGCAATGAATATGGTAGCATTTTACGCCATATGCAAGTAGGTGCCTTGGAGCTTGCTCAAGGTGATCCAGATCTCCTGATGAGAGGATGATTACTTGAAAAGAAACATGATAATGCTGTCGCTGTTGCTTGGGATGGCGGGTTCTCTGAGTGCCTGTAGTTCCACTGTTGCCCCGCAGATCAATCCGGTGCCCTACTACACCTACTATCCTGCCTCCCTTGCGACAGTCGTGAGTGCCACGGAACGCGCCCTGCCGGCTGCCGGTATGCGTTTTACCGGGACGAAGACCGTCAATCCGCAAACGGTAGAGTTGCGCGGATACACTGCAGGAGGAGACGCCATCCTGATCACCTTGCATGGACTTGGGGCGTCGGTCACAAAATTTGATGCGCGGATTGGCCTGTATGGTCACCTGCGCGACGTGCAGGATATCGAGCATTGGGTCGGTAAATATGTGGGAGGAGCGATCTCAGCCCCTGCCAATTAAAATGTGCCACGACTTGAACGTCGTCAGGCCGACACAAACCGTCAGGAAGATCCTGATTGCCGGTCATGTTGGGGCCGGCAAGACCACCGTGTTGCAAACTCTCTTCGGCGATCAGGCGCTCACTACCGATGCACTCCATAGTGAGGCGGTCTCGGACAGCAAAACCACGACCACGGTTGCTATGGATTACGGGGTGATCGATTGCCCGGTGAGCAATGACCGTTTGCACATCTATGCTATCCCAGGACAGGAGCGTTTCCAGTTCATGTTCCGCCCTATCTGCGACATGGTGACCTCCGCTTGTGTCTCACTACCACGGACGTCCGCGATCGGGAAGAAGTGCTGATATTATTGCGGCTCCTCGTTGGTGAAATTGGACAGAGGAACTCTATGGACGATGAATTTCCCTTGGGTGGCGTCCAACGCGGGGTACCACAATCTCCTTCCCGGTAAATTTTCCATTTTCGACTAAGTGCCTAGGCACCGAGTGGCATAGTCAGGAGCGTGATCCGTGCAGGGTTTGATGTTGATCCTGGAAATCGTTGTGGTGGTGCTAGTCGCCATCGAGGTATACATCCGCTTCACAGGACGGCGTAAGGGTAAGAAACCGGCGCGTAGCACCGAGCCTCCCCGAGTCTCGCCTGTGCCGGAAGAGAAGCCCGTCGTCGTGGCGTCTCCTTCCGCCCCGGCGACGGTTGCGCCGCAGCAGGTCGTGCAGGAAGAAGCCCTGAGCGGGGAGGATCTGCTGCGGGAAGCGGATATCTATATGCAGTACGGCCATTATTTACAGGCCGCGACGGTCCTGCGCTGGTATGTGGATCTGCAGCCTGGCGATGGCCGAGCCATCAATCAACTCCTCGACGCTTACCTCGCCCTTGAGGATATGAATGCCTATACGCAGTTGCTCGAAGGCCTTGGCGAATCGAGTGCCATGCCCGGCGACGAGCTTTGGTGGAAGCAACGGGTGGGCGATGGCTTGCGTCGCGATCCGGGAAATCTGGAATTGCTCGTCCTCGCGGAAAAGATGGGCATGCCCATTCCCTCGCCAGAGGTACAACTGCAAGAGCCAATGACGGCGGCCAAGGCGCTGGCATTGGTATCACGCAATACCGACCCGCACTATGGCATTGCCATATTGCAAGCCGCCATCCAGGAAGAACCACTGCGTCTGCCGCTGTATGCAGAACTGCTGCGCATTACCCACAAGCAAAGAGATATCGAGGGCTATATCGACGCCCTGATCCTGATGAATCTAGCGCTCGCTGGTGGTGGTGGCGGCATTCGCGAGCGGATGTTGCGGGCCGGCATGAATTTAGGGCCGCATCCGCTGTGGGAGCGCCTGGCCAGAGATGGCAAAAACCCGGCAGCCCTGCGGCAACTTGCCGCAGAGCGCTCACTCCGTTTATCGCCGAAGCTGCCGGAATAAATTAGATCCGCGCACTCAAGACTGGGTTGCTGAAGTGCTGTTCGTGGACCTGAATCTGGCGCAACGAGGCGGATTCCTCGAAGTTGCGGATTACCTCCAGCACGTCATGGTCGACGAATGCCACTTGCGCACCGTCTAGAGTGAGTACGCTGCCGTTTGGTAGAGAGTCCAGTAGATGTGCCAGATGGGCCTTGTTCACAAAGGTCAATTCGCGTTTGAAGCGCAACAGGTAGTGATTGGGACCTTCCTGACAGAGCTCCAATGCACTGCGATAGTTGGCGCGCAACACGAAAAATAGGCCCACTACCAGCCCGACAGCGACGCCGATCAACAGATCGGTAAAAAGTATGGCGAGAATGGTAATAACAAAGGGGAGCAGCTGTGTCTTGCCCAAAGAATACATGTGGCGAAAGACTTTGGGGTGGGCGAGCTTGAAGCCAACCATGATCAACACCGAAGCCAGGGCCGCGAGCGGGATCTGGTTGAGGAAAGACGCCAACAGCAGTACGGCAATCAGCAGAAAGACACCGTGCAGAAATGCCGCCGCCTTGGTCCTGCCGCCGGCACTGATGTTGGCGCTGGAACGCACGATGACCGACGTCACGGGTAGTCCTCCAATGAGTCCACTGATGATATTAGCCACTCCCTGACCGTAGAGCTCGCCATCCAGAGGCGTACGCCGCTTGAAAGGATCGAGTTTGTCGGCGGCTTCGATGGACAGAAGGCTCTCCAGGCTCGCGACGATGGCGATGGTCACGCCAACGATCCACACCTGCTGCTTACCCAGGCCCGACCAGTCGGGAAACTGCACGAGCTGGCCGAGCTCTGCCATAGAGTGGATGACGGGTAGTTGCACCAGCTTGTCGGTGCCAAGCTGCAGCCCTGGAAATACAGCAGCGAAAAGCAGGTTGAGTAGCGTACCGGCAAGCACGGCCATGAGAGGGCCAGAAAACCAAGTTTGTCTTTTTAGGATCGGGACCAAGTCCCAGAGCAGAAGAATGATCAGGCAGACCACGCTAATCAATAATGCACCCCACTGCAGGTGCCCCAGCGCTCTGAAAATGCCGGAGAAGGTGTTTTCTGTACCACCGCTACTGAATTCCTGGCTGCCAAATTGTCCGAGATCGAAGCCCACTGCATAGGGAAACTGCTTCATGATCAGGATGATACCAATGGCCGCAAGCATGCCTTCGATGACCGCAGAAGGGAAAAAATAGGCAATGCCACCGGCGCGCAGAGCGCCCATCAAGATCTGCAGGCCACCGGCAATGATGACCGCCACCAGGAAAATGGGAAAGCTGTGCAGGTCTTCGATGGCGACAACAATGATGGCCGTGAGCCCGGCGGCGGGCCCACTGACCGAGAGGGGCGATTTGCTGAACAGCGGTACGACCATGCCGCCGACGATGCCCGCCAGAATACCTGCCATCAGCGGCGCCCCAGATGCCAAGGCCACGCCCAGACAGAGGGGGATGGCCACTAAAGCGACGACCAGGGCGGCAGGAACGTCGAAACGCAAATTTGCAAGGGGTGAAAGATTGATTTTTTGGACAGCAGGATGCTGCCCGGCGGAAGATGTCTGTGGCAGACTCATCCGTTGGCTCCCTTTATCAGATATGGCGAGCCATTAGAGTAACAGAGGGCAAGCTAGTTCCCTAGCCATAAAAAACCCCCGCAAGGCGGGGGTTTTTGGGTTTGGAAAACCTCTGTGCTCAGACCAGGCGCTGGCGAATTTCCTGGGTGGCCTTCACCATGTTCTCCAGGGCTGGGGTCACCTCGGCCCACTTGCGGGTTTTCAGGCCGCAGTCGGGGTTGACCCAAAGACGCTCGGCAGGGACCACCTTGGCGGCCTTTTCCATGAGTTGCACCATCTCTTCCACACTGGGTACCCGTGGAGAGTGGATGTCATAGACGCCCGGCCCAATCTCGTTGGGGTAGTTGAAGGTGGCAAAGGCATCGAGTAGCTCCATCTGCGAGCGGGAGGTCTCGATGGTGATCACATCCGCGTCCATCGCCGCGATGGCCGGCAGGATGTCGTTGAACTCCGAGTAGCACATATGGGTATGGATCTGCACGTCATCGGGGGCGATCTGCGCCGAGATGCGGAAGGCACGCGAGGCCCAGTCCAGATACTTATTCCAATCCTTGCGCTTGAGGGGCAGACCTTCGCGGTAGGCCGGTTCGTCAATCTGTATAATGCCGATGCCGGCGTCGATCAGATCCTTGACCTCATCACGGATGGCCAGGGCGATCTGCAGGGCGGTGCGCTCGCGCGGCTGATCGTCACGCACAAAGGACCATTGCAGGATGGTGACCGGACCCGTGAGCATGCCTTTCATCGGCTTGCTGGTGAGGGACTGGGCGTATTTGGCCCATTCCACCGTCATCGGGTGCGGACGCGAGACATCACCGAAGATGAGTGGCGGCTTCACATAGCGGGAGCCGTAACTCTGTACCCAGCCGTGACGGGTGAAGGCGAAGCCGGCGAGCTGCTCACCAAAGTACTCGACCATGTCGTTGCGCTCGGGCTCACCATGCACTGGCACGTCCAAGCCCAGGCGTTCCTGTTCCTTGACTACCAGGGCGACCTCGGCCTCCATCATCTTGTGGTATTCGGCGTCAGATAGCTCACCCTTACGATTTTGCAGCCGTGCCTTGCGAATTTCCGGTGTCTGCGGAAAGCTGCCGATGGTGGTGGTAGGGAAGGGGGGCAATTTGAAACGCGCCGCCTGGGCCTTGGCACGAGCCGGGAAGGGGCTGCGGCGTTGGCCATCATCGTTGCCCAGCTCCTGCAAGCGGGCGTTGACGGCGGCGTTGTGGATGCGTGGCGAACTCTTGCGCGAGGTGACGGCCTTGCGCGCCGCTTCCAGCTCCTGGGCAACCGCTGACTCTCCCTTGTCGATTGCGCGGGCGAGCAGCGAAAGCTCATCCAGCTTCTGCACGGAGAAGGCCAACCAGGATTTGAGTTCGTCATCCAGTTCCGTTTCCTGGGCCAAATCTACCGGACTGTGCATTAGGCTGCAGGAAGGCGCGATCCACAGACGATCACCGAGGGCTTTGTGCGCTGGAGCCAACGATTCCAGAGCGGCGTCGAGGTCGGTTCGCCATACGTTACGTCCATCCACGACGCCTAGAGAGAGGATCTTGTCGGCCGGGTAGTCCTGCAAGAAAATGTCGCGTTGCGCTGGCGCCCGCCGCAGATCCAGATGCAGTCCCGCCACGGGCAGGGCCTTGAGCCGTGCGGCATGGTCGGCGACGGACTCAAAGTAGGTGGCAAGCAGGATCTTGGGTGCCTTACCCTGAGTCAGCTGTGCATAGGCCTTGTCCAGTGCGTCCAGCCACTCCTGCGGCAGATCGAGGACCAGCGCCGGCTCGTCCATCTGCACCCACTCGACGCCAGCCGCGGCCAGCTTGGCAAGGATCTCGGTGTAGACGGGCAGGACTTTGGGCAACAGACTCAGGCGATCGAAGCCGCTGTGGCGGGGCGCCTCATCGTGGCCAGTGCAGCCCTCATCGTGGCGATGGCCAGCCTCGCCATGGGCGCTGCCCAGGTCCTTTTCCTTACCCAGCCACAGGTAGGTCAGCGGACCCACCAGCACCGGCTTGGTATTCAGGCCCAAGGCTTGGGCCTCTTTCACCTGGGCAAAAATCCGCTCGCTGCTCAGCCGGAACTCCATATCCTCATGGAATTCGGGGACGATGTAATGGTAATTGGTATCAAACCATTTGGTCATTTCCATGGCCGGCTGCGTCTTGGACCCACGCGCCATGGCAAAGAAGGTGTCACGATCGACTTCGCCACCAGCAAATTCGTAGCGGGGCGGGATCGCGCCCAGGGTGCAGCTCATGTCGAGCATTTGATCGTAAAAGGTGAAATCGCCCACGGGGACGAGATCGACGCCGCAGGTCTGCTGGATACGCCAGTGACGCTCCCGCAGTTGCGCACCCCGTGCCTCCAGCTCGGCGCCGTCGATTTCGCCAGACCAATAGGCCTCGGTGGCCTTCTTCAGCTCACGCTTGTGGCCGATGCGGGGAAAACCAAGATTGTGCACCCGGGTCATGTCATCACTCCTCTGCCAAAATTGCCGCCATCATGCCCCGCTGGTGGATGCGGCTCAAGTGGGAAATTTTACGCCGGGGGATGAATCCCCTTCACTGGCAGGATCAGTCGAGACGAAAGCCGCGGTGGATGGCGACGATGCCACCGGACAGATTATGCACATCGACCCGCGCAAAACCGGCATCCTCCATCATCATGCGGAAGGTGTCCTGGTCGGGAAAGCGGCGTATGGACTCCACCAGATACTGATAACTGTCGCGGTCCTTGGCGACGATTTCGCCAATCTTGGGCAGGATATTGAAGGAGTAAAGATCGTAGATCTGCTGCAGGCCCGGCCAACGCGGATGCGAAAACTCGAGGATCAAGGCGCGGCCGCCAACCTTGAGTACCCGGTAGATCTCCGCCAGGGCGCGTTCGGGATGGGTCATATTGCGGATGCCAAAAGCTAAGGTAACGAGATCAAATTGTTGGTCGGGGAAGGGCAGCTCTTCGGCATTGGCCTCAACGAACTCGACGCCGGCCAGCATGCCCTTGTCGGCGAGGCGCTTTTCGCCGACCGCCAGCATCTCCGGGTTGATGTCGGAGACGACGATGCGACCATTTGGCTGTAGACGTTTATAGAGAAGCGCCGCCAGGTCTCCGGTGCCGCCGGCCAGATCCAGCACCTGCTGCCCCGGGCGGGGCCGGGCCAGGTCTACCGTGTAGCGCTTCCACAGCCGATGCACCCCCAGCGACATCAAATCGTTCATCAGGTCGTAGCTGCTCGCAACGCTGCTGAACACCCCGCGCACCAGCTTTTCCTTTTCCGCCTCTGGAACTTCCTGATAGCCAAAATGGGTGGTGGCAGACTCTTGCTCGTTTTCCGGCAGGTTGTGATCGGTCATCCCTCTCTCCATTAGATTGAACGCAGCAGTAAACTGCCTTTCTCGCTCAAATAGTTACGCAGCAGGCTGGCAAAATCCGCCCGCACCGAGCTGGCGACTTCCGGCAACTCCATGAGTTGCGCGGTCCACCGCCGTAGTTTGCCGAGACTTTCCCAGCTCGGCAATGGTCGCAGGGCATGGAGGATTTCCATGCGCATGAAGAGCGGGGCGATGGCGGCGTCGACTAGGCTGAAGCGCTCTCCTGCGAAAAAAGGTCCGTCGCCCATTGCCGTTTCCAGTCGTTGCAGTTTATCGAAGAGCTGCCGGTGCGCCGCAGTAAAGCGTTCCTCTCCCTGCGCCACCATCATCTGAAACTGATCTCCCAGCGCCTCGCCCCCCAGGGCGATCCACGCCCGGTGCCGTGCCCTTTCCAGGGGGTCCGCAGGGTGCAAGGGCGGCGGCAGAGTCTCGTCGAGATACTCGTTGATGACCTGTGATTCAAAGAGCACGGTATCGTTATCGATACGCAGGCAGGGAACCTTACCCAGAGGCGAGATGGCCAGAAACCACTCAGGTTTGTGGGCCAGGTCGATATGGGTCAGGGTGAAGAGAACCTCTTTATGCAGCAGGGTGATGACCGAGCGCTGCACATAGGGGCATAGAGGAAAGCTGATCAATTCCAGGGTCATGGCTGGCTCCAGCGGCGTGCGCTCAGTCCGCCTTGGCGCATCGATAGAGTGCCACTTCTCCGAGAAGATTGGGCAGAATGCGGTTACTCGCGGTGTTGCGACGGCGATCGTCCAACACTACGCGCTCGCGCACCTCGATGCGATTTTTGTGGCACAGGGCGTCAAAGTCGCGAATGGTACAAAGGTGGATGTTAGGGGTATCGTACCACGTATGTGGCAAAACGTCGGTCATGGGCATGTGCCCGCCGACCCCGAGTTGCCAGCGCGCGCGCCAATGCCCCATGTTGGGGAAGGTGACGATGCCTTCGCGACCCACTCGCAACATTTCCAGGAGAAGATCAAGTGGATAATGCACCGCCTGCAGGGTCAACGACAGAACCACCGTATCCACGCTACCGCTGGCAAATTGCCGCAAGCCACTATCCAGGTCCTGTTGCAGGACCGGCACGCCCCGCCGCAAGGCCGCCGCCACCCGCTCATCGTCTAGTTCGATACCGTAACCCTTGACCTGTTTTTGCTGCTGCAGATGAGAGAGCAATTCCCCTTCGCCGCAACCCAGGTCGAGCACGCGGCTCCCTGGACGAATCCAGTCGGCAATGATCTGCAGATCGCGTCGCAATGTCTGGTTCATACGCCGAGCTCCTCTGCCATACGCTCCAGATAAGAGCGCATGACCCGTAAGTACTGGGGAATCGGTAGCAGAAACGAGTCATGCCCATGATGGGATTCAATTTCGGCATAGCTCACATGCGCGCCTGTGGTATACAGGGCCTGCACGATCTCGCGCGAACGCTCGGGTGAAAAACGCCAATCGCTGCTGAAGCTGACGACCAAAAATTTGGCCTGGACGCTGGCAAACGCGGCCGCGAGATTGCCTCCGTAAGCGGCAGCGGGATCAAAGTAGTCGAGTGCCTTGGTGATGTAGAGGTAGCTGTTGGCATCGAAGTGCTCGACGAAGCGGGACCCCTGATAGCGCAGGTAGCTTTCGACCTCGAAATCAATGTCAAAGCCATAGGAAAGACTCTTGCCTAGCCGCGTTTCCCGACCGAATTTCTGGCCCATGGCATCGTCGGAGAGATAGGTGATATGGCCGATCATCCGCGCCAGGGCAAGGCCGTGGCGTGGCTTGCTCTCGTAGCGGTAATAGTGCCCGCCATGAAAATCGGGATCGGTCATGATCGCCTGGCGACAGACCTCGTTGAAACCGATGTTCTGCGCACTCAGATTGGGCGCTGCAGCAATGACGAGGGCATGCCGCAAGCGCTCCGGGTAATCGATGGCCCATTGCAGGACCTGCATGCCACCCAGGCTTCCGCCAACGATCGCCGCCCAGCAATCGATGCCGAGATGATCGCTGAGGATGACCTGGGTACGAACCCAGTCCGATACGGTCACCATGGGAAAGTCCATCCCCCAAGGCTCGTTGCTTGCCGGGTTGATGCTCGCCGGTCCGGTGGAGCCCTTGCAGGAGCCAATGAAATTGCTGCACACCACAAAAAAATGTCGCGTATCGATGGGTTTGCCGGGCCCGATCATGCTGTCCCACCAGCCTGGTTTTTTGTCCGTTGGGGAATGGTAACCGGCAGCATGATGGTCGCCAGACAATGCATGACAGATCAAAATGGCGTTGCTGCGAGCGCTGTTCAACGTACCATAGCACTCGTAGCGCAGAGTGTAGCCGGGTAGACTGCGGCCACATTCCAAGAGTAGATCTTCTGTGATGTGGAGATCCTGGTACTCTACCAGTCCCACGCAATCATCGGGTATGCGCTCCGGCATCAACGTCCCGCCTGGCTTGTAAGAAAGGCTGAGTCTACTCAGGGGGCGCGCGGCGAACAAGCGCTCGATAGGCGTCCGAATGAAAAATTCCAGGGGCGACAGGATCCGCTTCTGCGTGGCGAGTTCTTCCACGGTCCGCTCTTCGGAGGCAGCATCGTACCAGAGGGTCGGGAGTTCCTTTAGCAAAGAAAAGGGCCTAAACCTATGTTCAGACCCTTGTTTTGTATGGGGTGACTGATGGGGCTCGAACCCACGACAACCGGAATCACAATCCGGGGCTCTACCTGCTGAGCTACAGTCACCGAAGAGTAAAAATAATAACGCCCGCAGGCCCTCCTCCGCAAGATCTTCGGCGGGGCCTCCGGGCGGGAGATCAATCCCAGCTCAGGGCGCCACCGGTTTGATATTCGGTGACCCGGGTCTCGAAGAAGTTCTTTTCCTTCTTCAGATCCATCATCTCGCTCATCCACGGGAAGGGATTTTTCACCCCCTCCCACTGCGGCTTGAGGCCGATCTGGCTGAGTCGCCGGTTGCCAATGAAATGCACATAGTCCTTGAACATTGGCGCATTCAGCCCGAGCACGCCACGTGGCATGGTGTCGTCGGCGTAGGCGCATTCGAGTGCCACGCCCTGACGAATCAGGTCGATGACCTCTTCCTGGAATTCCTCGGTCCACAGGTGCGGATTTTCGATCTTGATCTGGTTGATCATGTCGATGCCGAAATTGCAGTGCATCGATTCGTCGCGCAGGATGTACTGGTACTGTTCGGCGGCACCGACCATCTTGTTCTGCCGCCCCATGGCCAGGATCTGACTGAAACCGACATAAAAGAACGTGCCTTCCATGATGCAGGCGAAAACGATCAGGGAGCGCAGCAAGAGCTGGTCATTTTCTGGCGTGCCGGTCTTGAAATTGGGGTCCGCGAGGACCTCAATGAACGGGATGAGAAAATCATCCTTGGCGCGTACCGAGGGGACTTCATGATACATATTGAAGATCTCCCCTTCGTCGAGCCCCAGGGATTCGACGATGTACTGGTAGGCGTGGGTATGAATGGCCTCTTCAAAGCCCTGGCGCAGCAGATACTGGCGGCACTCGGGCGCGGTGATGTGACGGTAGGTACCGAGCACGATGTTATTGGCTGCCAGACTATCGGCGGTCACAAAAAAGCCGAGATTGCGCTTGACGATGCGGCGCTCGTCCTCCGTCAGACCTTTTGGGTCTTTCCAGAGGGCGATGTCGCGAGCCATTTGCACTTCCTGCGGCATCCAGTGATTGGCGCAGGCCGCGAGATACTTATCCCAGGCCCACTGGTACTTGAACGGTACCAGTTGGTTAACGTCGGCCTTGCCATTGATGATGCGTTTGTCTTCGGCGCGCACACGGGCAAAGCTGCTGGCCTGGATGCCGATATCGGCGCCGGCCTGACCTTGTTCGTGGTAAGCAGGCAGGGTGATGGACTTCGGTTGTTCTTCTGCAAAATCTAGCATCGGTTTCTCCAGTTTTCGGCCGCCTTACTGGCAGGCCTCGCAGGTGGGGTCGTCAATGGCGCAGGCCTTGAGGCTGCCGGGCACAGCATTGAGGGTGCCGGTCTGCACCGTGGATTTTTCTGCCGCGGTGGCGCCCAGGGAACGCAGGTAATAGGTCGTTTTGATGCCGCGCCGCCAAGCCAAGCGATAGGTATCATCGATCTTCTTGCCCGAGGGCTTACCGAAATACAGATTCAGGCTCTGCGACTGATCCAGCCACTTCTGCCGCCTGCCGCCTGCTTCGATCAACCAGACGGGATCAGTCTCGAAGGCATTGGCATAGAGGGGCTTGAGAGCGGCTGGGATGCGGTCGATGGGTGCGACCGAGCCATCGAAGTACTTGAGATCGTTGACCATCACCTCATCCCATAGATTCAGGCGCTTGAGATCCTCCACCAAATACTGATTGACCACGGTGAACTCGCCGGAAAGGTTCGATTTGACGTAGAGGTTCTGGTAGATCGGCTCAATCCCCTGGCTGACTCCTACAATATTGGAGATCGTCGCCGTCGGGGCAATGGCCAGGCAGTTGCTGTTGCGCATGCCGCCGCGCACCTTCTCGCGCAGGCCCGACCAGTCGAGCTGCTGGCTGCGGTCGAGATCGACCCCCTGACTGCGGCTCTGCGCCAGAATCTCGATGCTGTCGATAGGCAGTATCCCCTGACTCCACAAGGATCCAGGGAAGCTTTGATAGGCGCCGCGCTCGCGGGCGAGATCGGCCGAGGCATCGATGGCGTGATAGCTGATCAGTTCCTGGCTGATATCCGCAAAGCGCACTGCAGCATCCGAGGCATAGGGAATGCGCAGGGCGAGAAGGGCGTCGGAGAAACCCATCAAACCCAGTCCTACGGGGCGGTGACGCAGATTACTATTGCGTGCCTTGCCGAGGGCGTAGTAGTTGATGTCTATGACATTGTCGAGCATGCGCATGGCCACCCGGATGGTGCGCGCCAACTTTTCGCCATCGATGGCGGCGAGGATCTGCTCCGCGCTCAGGTCAGGGTTCAGGGCCAGCGGATCCTGCCCCGCCGGCTGACGCAGATGCGTGACAAAATTCACCGACCCCAGGTTGCAGACGGCGATTTCCTTGTCGCTGGTGTTCAGGGTGATCTCAGTACAGAGATTGGAGCTGTGCACCACGCCTGCATGCTGCTGCGGGCTGCGCAAATTGCAGGGGTCCTTGAAGGCGATCCACGGATGACCGGTCTCGAAGAGCATGGTCAGCATCTTGCGCCACAGTTGCACGGCCGGCAGTCGCTTGTAGAGCTCGATCTTGCCTGCCAGTGCCTGCTCTTCGTATTCCTCGTAACGGGCGCGGAAGGCAGCACCGGTCAGATCATGGAGCTCGGGGACGTCGTTGGGACTGAAGAGCGTCCAGTCGGCGCCCGCCTCTACCCGTTCCATGAATAGGTCGGGGATCCAGTTGGCGGTGTTCATATCGTGGGTACGGCGCCGATCATCGCCGGTGTTCTTGCGCAGCTCGAGAAATTCTTCGATGTCCAGATGCCAGGTTTCGAGATAGGCGCAGACGGCACCCTTGCGCTTGCCGCCCTGATTGACGGCAACCGCGGTGTCATTCACCACTTTAAGGAAGGGGACCACGCCTTGGCTCTTACCGTTGGTGCCCTTGATGTAAGAACCCAGAGCGCGTACCCGTGTCCAGTCATTGCCGAGTCCACCGGAATACTTGGAGAGCAGGGCATTGTCCTTGATCGACTCGTAGATGCCATCGAGATCATCGGCGACGGTGGTGAGGAAGCAGCTCGACAACTGCGGTCGTAGCGTGCCGGAATTGAATAGGGTAGGAGTGGAGCTGACGAAATCGAATTGAGAAAGCACCTCATAGAAGGCGATGGCCTGCTCTTCGCGATCGATCTCCTCGATGGCGAGGCCCATTGCGACGCGCATCCAGAACGCCTGCGGCAATTCGATGCGCCGCTCGCGCAGGTGCAGGAAATAGCGATCATAGAGGATCTGCAGGCCCAGATACTGGAAATTCAGGTCACGCTCCGGGCGTAGCGCTGCCGTAATGCGATCGAGATCGAACTGCGCCAGGCGCGGGTCAATCAGTTCGTGCTCGATGCCCGTGGCCAGATAATCGCGAAAATAGTCGCTGTAGCGCTCTGTCATCTGCGCCTGGGTACATGGCTGCCCGATCACTTCGCGACGGATACGGTCGAGGAGCAGGCGCGCCGACACATAGGCATAGGCGGGGTCACGCTCGATCAGGATGCGACTGGCAAGGATGGGGGCCTGATAGAGTTCAGCCTCACTGATCCCATCATAGAGATTTTTCAGGGTGGATTGCAGGATCAGTTCTGGGGAAACCGCTGTACCCAAACCGGCACAGGCTTCGTCGATGACCGCCCGCAAGCGCTCGCGATCGAGGGGGTGGCTGCTGCCATCGGCCTGACGCACCTGCAATTCCGTGCATAGCTCCTGCTCCTGCTGTTTCTGCCGAGCGCGTTCCCGTGCGCGCTCTTCCCGGTAGAGAACGTAAGCGCGCGCCACCTCATGTTCCCCGGCACGCATCAGCGCCAATTCGACCTGATCCTGGATATCTTCGATGTGGAAGGTTCCGCCGCCCGGTTGCCGACGCCCCAGTGCGCCGAGCACCTGTTCCGTAAGCTTTGCTACCTGTTCCCGGACACGCGCACTGGCGGCTCCGCCCGTGCCTTGCACCGCGAGGAAGGCTTTGGTCATGGCGACCTGAATCTTGCTGGCATCGAAGGGCACCACCGCTCCATTGCGGCGGATGACGCGATGACGGGAATCGGACAGGTCTGGGACAACGGCTGTGGCAGTGCTGGGCATGGGCTCCTCCTTGGTGATAGCACAAAATATAGTTATCTCAGCGCCATTGTCAACACTATATATAGTGTTGACAAGCTGTGGATGACCTGGGGATTGGCAGTGCAGAAATTACATAAAAAATTTAGACTTGTTCTATATCGCTGGCCGGCGCATACTCTTTTGGAATATTCAGTCGGAGAAGCACGTCATGACGGATAACGCCCTCGATCTCGCCCGGGAAAATTTGCTGCAGCCCGCAGGAATCGACGAGACGGCACTGGAGCGCACCTTTGCGCAGTTGCGCCGCCGCGCCCTTGACGATGCGGATCTGTACTTTCAATACAGCCGTAGCGAGGCTTTCAGTCTGGAAGAAGGGGTGGTTAAATCGGGCAGTCACAGCATTCATCAAGGAGTGGGGGTGCGTGCCATCCAGGGAGAACGCCAGGGTCTGGCCTACTCCGATGAAATTGCGGTGGAGGCTCTGCTGGGAGCAGCGGAGGCGGCACGCAGCATCGTTCATCACCCGGGCGAGCAGCGGGCTCTGCAGTGGCGCTCCCGTAGCGGTCTGGATTTGTATCCAAACGTCGATCCTCTGGCGAGTATCGAGAATCGCGAAAAAATCTCCCTTCTCGAGCGACTGGAAGCGGCTGCACGGGCAGCCGACGCGCGTGTGGTGCAGGTAATGGCCAGTCTTGCCGCGCGCTACGAGGTGGTATTGGTGGCGCGCCTGGATGGCAGTCTGGCCGCTGATTTACGCCCGTTGGTGCGTTTGAATGTCACGGTGATCGCCGAGCAGAATGGTCGGCGAGAGCAGGGAAGTGCTGGCGGTGGTGGGCGTCATGACTACCGCGAATTTCTCGAGGGTGATGTCGCGGAAGGATACGCCCGCGAGGCGGTACGGCAGGCGCTGGTCAACCTCGAGGCGGAGGCCGCTCCGGCCGGCGGTATGGAAGTCGTCCTCGGGCCTGGTTGGCCGGGTATTCTACTGCACGAGGCCATCGGTCATGGTCTGGAGGGGGATTTCAACCGCAAGGGTACCAGCGCTTTCTCTGGCCGCGTTGGGCAGCGGGTAGCGGCGCCCGGCGTCACGGTGGTGGATGATGGTACCCTGGCTAGACGGCGAGGCAGTCTCAACCTCGATGATGAGGGGCACCCTACCCAATGTACGGTGCTGATCGAAGATGGGATTTTGCGCGGGTACCTGCAGGACAGTCTGAATGCCCGGCTCATGGGGGTGGCCCCTACCGGTAACGGTCGGCGCGAATCCTATGCGCATCTGCCTATGCCGCGCATGACCAATACCTACATGCGCAATGGTCAGCACGATCCGCAGGAAATCATCGCCAGTGTCAAGAAGGGGCTGTATGCCGTGAACTTCGGCGGTGGGCAGGTCGACATCACCAGCGGCAAGTTCGTGTTCTCGGCCTCGGAAGCGTATCTGATCGAGAATGGCCGCATCACGCGTCCAGTTAAAGGGGCGACCTTGATCGGGAACGGGCCGGATGTGCTCACGCGGGTTGAAATGATCGGTAACGACCTCCAGCTAGATCCAGGGGTGGGGACCTGTGGGAAAGACGGACAGAGCGTCCCGGTGGGAGTCGGTCAGCCAACGCTGAAGATACGTGACCTCACGGTTGGTGGAACGCAATGATACTACTTCTATGCCATGCGCGAGGTGCGCTTGTCAGTTTTTCGGCAGAGGTCTAATATCGAAAATATTGGGGAATTTTGCGCCCAATCTAAACTCCCGATGGGGGAGGTGAGGGAATGAATAACGTTTTCAAGAATGTACTCTTGTGGGTGGCGATTGGGGTCATCCTCATCTTCGTTTTCCAGAATCTCAATTCGTCGAGTTCGACGCCGACTCAGGCAATGAACTTCTCGACTTTTGTCAACAGCGTCAAGCAGGGGCAGGTCGCCGATGTCACGATGGATGGCAACCATCTGACCGGTACGCTCAGTTCCGGGCAGCAATTTAGTGTCTACACCCCGCCCAACGATAATCAGTTGGTACCGCAGTTGCTGGCCGCCGGAGTCAAGATCTCGGTCAAGCCGCCGCAAGGCCAGTCGTTGCTGTTGGCTTTGCTGATCAACTGGTTCCCGATGCTGTTGCTCATCGGTGTGTGGATCTTCTTCATGCGCCAGATGGGTGGTGGCGGTGCTGGTGGTCGGGGCGCCATGAGCTTTGGTCGTAGCCGGGCGCGCATGCTCAGTGAGGAAAACAATAAGATCACCTTTGCCGATGTTGCCGGTGTAGAGGAGGCCAAGGAAGAAGTGGCCGAAATCGTCGACTTTCTGCGGGATCCCTCCAAGTTCCAGCGTCTCGGTGGCCGTATTCCCAAAGGTGTGCTACTCATGGGTTCGCCTGGTTCGGGCAAAACCCTCCTCGCGCGCGCTATTGCCGGCGAGGCCAAGGTCCCCTTCTTCTCGATCTCTGGATCGGATTTCGTCGAGATGTTTGTCGGAGTGGGTGCCTCGCGCGTACGTGATATGTTTGAGCAGGCGAAAAAGCACGCTCCCTGTATCATCTTCATCGACGAGATCGATGCCGTTGGTCGCCAGCGCGGAGCTGGTCTCGGCGGTGGCAACGATGAGCGCGAGCAGACTCTCAACCAGATGTTGGTGGAAATGGATGGTTTCGAGGGTACGGAAGGGATCATCGTCATCGCCGCTACCAACCGTCCGGACGTGCTCGATCCTGCTTTATTGCGTCCTGGCCGTTTTGACCGGCAGGTAACGGTTCCGCTTCCAGACATTCGCGGTCGCGAGCAGATTTTGCAAGTGCATATGCGTAAGGTGCCTTTGGCGCCAGACGTAGACGCCAAGATCATCGCGCGTGGCACCCCGGGCTTTTCGGGTGCAGACCTTGCCAACCTCGTTAACGAGGCAGCCCTCATGGCGGCGCGCAAGAGTAAGCGGCTGGTCGATATGCACGACTTCGAGGACGCTAAAGACAAAGTGATGATGGGCGCCGAGCGCAAGTCGGTAGTGATGAGTGACAAGCAGCGGGAGACCACAGCCTACCATGAGTCTGGGCATGCGGTGGTTGCCAAGTTGCTGCCGGGCACTGATCCAGTGCATAAAGTCACCATCATCCCGCGCGGCCGTGCTCTGGGCTTGACCATGCAGCTGCCGACCGAGGATCGCTTCAACTATGAGCGCCAGGAGATCCTGAACAATATCTCTATCCTTATGGGTGGGCGGATTGCGGAAGAGGTATTTCTCAACCAGATGACCACCGGCGCGGGCAATGACATCGAGCGAGCCACGGATCTCGCGCGCAAGATGGTCACGCAGTGGGGCATGTCCACCATCGGACCCATGGTGATTGGCGAGAAAGAGGAAGAGATGTTCCTCGGACGAGAGATCAGCAAGCACAGTAACGTTTCCGAGCGTACCGCGCAGACGGTGGACGAGGAGGTGCGGGGGATCATTCAGGAACGTTACCAGGTGGCGCGCAAGCTCATCGAAGACAACCGCGACATTGTCGAGCGTATGGCCCAGGCGTTGCTCAAGTTCGAGACCTTGGATGCCGGCCAGGTCAACGACATTATGGCTGGACACGATCCGCGTCCGCCGCAGGACAACAACCCCGGCACACCAGCGGTCAGTGGTAACAGCGGCGTCGGCAATTCTGAGCAGGTTCCCAACAATCTGCCCAAGCTTAACCCGGGGGAACACCCCGTTTGAGTTCTGCTGTGCCGCAGCAAAGACGCCCCTGGCTGCAGGGGCGTTCTTGTATCATGGGGATCATCAACCTTACCCCGGACTCTTTTTCTGATGGTGGTCGCTATGTCTCGGTGACTGCGGCCTTGGCCCATGCACGTCGTTTGTGGGCGGAGGGGGCGGACATCCTTGATCTCGGTGCGGAGTCGACGCGGCCGGGAGCGATGGAAGTTTCGGTAGAGGAGGAACTCGAACGCCTCCTGCCCGCCTTGGAGGCGATCCGCGCCGAGATTCCCCTACCCATTTCTGTGGATACCCGTAAGGCAGCGGTGATGCGTGCCGCCCATGCGTACGGAGCTAGCCTCATCAACGATGTCAGCGCCCTGAGTTTTGATCCCAATGCGCTGGCGACGGTGGCAGAACTAGGGCTTGATGTTTGTCTGATGCATATGCGTGGAACCCCGGCAACCATGCAGACCCTCACCGCCTACGAAAATGTGCTTACCGAGGTACATGACTATCTTGCCCAGCGGCGTGATGCGTGCCTGCAGGCGGGTATCCCTGCGGAATCCATCCTGCTCGATCCGGGCATTGGTTTTGCCAAGGAACAGGCTGACAATCTTCGCCTGCTGCGGCACCTCGACCGCTTGGCGACGCTTGGGCACCCCATTCTGCTCGGGCTGTCGCGCAAAAGATTTTTGGGGCAGGTTGCCGGCGTGGAAAACCCCAGTGAGCGTGTGATAGCGAGTGTGGCGGCCCTCCTCTGGACCCGACAACGGTGCCGTAGTGCGATCTATCGGGTGCACGATGTTGCCGTTACGCGGCAGGCACTCAACATTTGGGAAGCGATGGAAGCGACAGGATAAAACGAATATGGCCAGAAAATTTTTTGGAACCGACGGTGTGCGCGGTCGGGTAGGAGAAATGCCCATGCGTGCGGATTGGATCTTGCAGCTCGGCTGGGCTGCGGGTAGGGTGCTCACCAGGGGGGTATCCGGCAGGCCGCAGGTGCTGATTGGCAAAGATACTCGCCTTTCTGGCTACCTCCTCGAATCGGCCCTGGAATCCGGGCTGGCAGCGGCAGGCGTCGATGTATTGTTGGTTGGCCCGCTGCCGACGCCCGCCATCGCTTACCTGACGCGTACCCTGCGGGCCCATGCCGGCATCGTCATCAGCGCCTCGCACAACCCCTACGAAGATAACGGCATCAAGTTTTTCTCTGGCGATGGCTACAAACTCCCGGATGCGGTGGAGGAAGCCATTGAGGCCGAGCTGGAAGGACCCATGCGCTGTGCTGCTGCAGACTCTTTGGGGAAGGCACGCCGCGTGGAGGATGCCGCTGGTCGCTATGTCGAATACTGCAAGACGACCTTTCCGGCGTCGGCCGATCTGCGCGGCGTGCGAATCATTGTCGATGCCGCCCATGGCGCCGGCTATAAGGTCGCGCCCATGGTGTTCAGCGAGCTGGGTGCGCAGGTGGAGAGCATCGGAGTGCGACCCAACGGTGTCAATATCAATGATGGGGTTGGTTCGACAGCACCGCAGGCACTCATTGCTGCAGTGCGAGAGCGACAGGCTGATCTGGGGATCGCCCTGGATGGCGATGGCGATCGCGTCCTGCTCGTGGATGCGCGAGGTAATACCTGGGATGGCGATGCCGTCCTGTGGCTGCTGGCGCAGGCCTTCCGGGAGCGGGGGAGCTTACCCGGGGTCGTCGGTACGGTGATGAGCAATCTCGCCCTGGAAAAGGCGCTGACAGAGCAGGGAGTGCCTTTCGTGCGCAGCGCTGTGGGAGACCGTTATGTACTGGAGACCATGCGCCGTCTGGGCTATCCCTTGGGTGGGGAGAATTCCGGTCACCTCATCACTCCAGCAAATACTACGGGCGATGCCATTCTTGCGGCGTTGCAGGTGCTTGCCTTTTTGCAGCAGAAAGGCAGGAGTCTGCATGAGCTGGCCGATGGCCTGAAACTATATCCGCAGGTTTTGCTCAATTTGCGCCTGCCAGACGCGCGCCAGCACTTGGAGCGCTCCGATGTGCAGCAACTGTTGCAGGCAGCGGAGGCACAGCTCGCCGGACGCGGACGACTTCTGGTGCGTGCTTCGGGTACCGAACCACTGCTGCGTATCATGGTAGAGGCGGTCGAATGTGGGCTGGCGCAAAAGGTCGCTGAGGAGTTGCGGGCGCAAGTGGCCGCCGGTGTGACCGAATCTGTGGCAGTCTAGAGCGCGCGAACAGGGTAAATTGACCCTCGTCAGCGTACTCTTTAAACTTCGCGTTCTATTAGCAATTGATGACAAATATGAGGAAGGGCGACGTGCGGTCGATCATTGTAGCGGGCAATTGGAAGATGAATGGCTTGAATGCGGATGCTGAGCACCTCACCCAAGCCATTCTCGATGCGGGTCTGGCGCCAGCCTCGCCGGAGGTTGTGGTATTTCCGCCCTTCACGCTATTGCCGACGGTGCATCAGCTGGCCAAGGGCAGTTCCTTACGTTGGGGCGGACAAAATCTCTTTTGGGAAGCGCACGGTGCCTATACCGGTGAGATCTCGGGACCGATGCTGCGCGATCATGGCTGTCGTTATGTTCTGGTTGGACACTCGGAGCGCCGTCAGATTTTTCAGGAGTCGGATGAAATCGTCCTGAAAAAAGTGAAGGCCGCCCTCCTGTCTGGTCTGATTCCCATGGTCTGCATCGGTGAAAGCGAGCAGGAAAGGGTGCAGGGCCAAACGGAAGAGGTGTTGCGGCGTCAGGTAGAGGCCGTTCTCCCGGCCTTGGGCAGTAGCGGACAGCAGGCCAATATGGTCCTTGCATATGAGCCAGTCTGGGCCATCGGCACCGGCAAGACGGCCAGCCCGGAGCAGGCGCAGGAAGTGCATGCTTTTGTGCGTGGCCTGGTCGCTGCAAAGAATCCCGATATCGCCCGCAAAATCCTCATCCTCTACGGAGGTAGTGTCAAGGCCGGCAACGCCCAGGTCCTATTTTCCCAGCCGGATATTGACGGCGGTCTGGTCGGTGGAGCCTCATTGCAGGCAGTCGAGTTTTTGCAGATCTGTCAGGCCGCCCATGCGGTAGCCCGAGGTATTTGAGCATGTATACGGTGTTATTGATTTTTCAGGTACTGATCTGTGTCGTGCTGGTAGGTCTGGTGCTGATTCAGAAAGGACAAGGCGCGGATATTGGCGCAGTCTTTGGCGGTGGCGGTTCACAGACCGTTTTTGGCGCTGCGGGGGCGGGCAATTTTCTCAGTCATGTCACCGCAATTCTTGCCGCGATTTTCTTTCTCAACAGTCTGGCGTTGGCCTATTTGTCGGAGCATGAGGCACATCAGATGGGGGCGGGTATTGCGCTGCCAAGCTCGACTGCAGCGCCCTCTGCTGCCGCGCCGGCAACGGCGCCTACTGCGTCCGTAACGAGCAGCGAGAGCCCGGTTTCCGCCTCGGCAAAATCCGCTGTGTCCGAAAAGAGCGTGGCCACCGGGAATTCCTCTCCAGCTAAGCCTTGACGTCCTGGGCGGGGCATGAGAAAGTTTTGATTCACTTGCCGAAGTGGTGAAATTGGTAGACACACCGTCTTGAGGGGGCGGCGGCGCAAGCCATACCGGTTCGAGTCCGGTCTTCGGCACCAAATCACAGCCCGCGTGGCTGTTTTTTTGTCTCTGTAGACTTCCAGAGATTTGATTATATAGAAAAAAAGTTTTTTATGGCGACCCTGGTGGGTACGTAATGACTTTGACGGAGGGGCCGGGTGCTCGGACATTATTTGCCTGTGCTGATATTTCTGCTGATCGCCTTGGTGGTTGGCATTGTGCCCTTGATTCTGGGCAGCATGCTTGGCCCCAATCGGCCCGACAGCGAAAAGCTGTCCCCCTATGAGTGTGGATTCGAGGCCTTCGAGGACGCCCGCGTCAAGTTCGATGTGCGTTACTACCTGGTCGCGATTCTGTTCATTTTGTTTGACCTCGAAATCGCATTTCTGTTTCCCTGGGCCGTTGTCTTCGACTCCGTCGGCATGACCGGTTTCCTGGCCATGATGGTGTTTCTCGCCATTCTGGTGGTCGGCTTCGTCTACGAATGGAAGAAGGGGGCTCTGGAATGGGAATAGAAGGGGTTCTCGAAAAGGGTTTCGTCACCACCAGTATCGATACGGTGGTCAACTGGAGTCGCACCGGGTCTTTATGGCCAATGACCTTTGGGCTTGCCTGTTGTGCCGTGGAGATGATGCACGCGGGAGCCGCGCGCTACGATCTCGATCGCTTTGGTATCATTTTTCGTCCTAGCCCGCGGCAATCCGACGTCATGATCGTTGCCGGTACCCTGGTCAATAAAATGGCCCCGGCCTTGCGCAAGGTCTACGACCAGATGGCCGAGCCGCGCTGGGTGGTATCCATGGGCTCTTGTGCCAATGGTGGTGGGTATTATCACTACTCTTACAGTGTCGTACGCGGTTGTGACCGGATCGTACCGGTGGATGTCTACGTCCCCGGCTGTCCGCCCACCGCCGAAGCACTTCTTTTTGGGCTGATCCAGCTGCAGAAGAAGATCCGCCGTACGCACACAATAGCCCGGTAACGCAAAAATGGACGATCTGGAAATGGTATCCCAGCAGATCGAGGCTGGGCTCGGGCAGCGGATACGCCGTCGGCAGATCGCCCGCGGCGAGCTGACCCTGGAACTCTTGCGCGACGACTTTCTTGCCAGCTGCACCTGGTTACGCGATGCGGCGGGTTTCGATCAGTTGATCGATATCTGTGGGGTAGACTATTCCGAGTACGGTGATGGCACCTGGGAGGGAGAGCGTTTTGCCGTCGTCTACCATCTTCTGGGTATTCACAGTCGCCAGCGGCTGCGCCTGCGCGTGTTTCTTGACGAAGATCTCCCGATCATCGCCTCGGTGAATGCGATCTGGCCGGCGGCCAATTGGTTTGAGCGGGAGACCTTCGATCTCTTTGGTTTTCTCTTTGAGGGGCATCCCGATCTGCGGCGAATTCTCACCGATTACGGCTTTGTTGGCCATCCCTTCCGCAAGGATTTTCCTCTGGTCGGGACCGTTGAGATGCGCTACGACCCGGATCAGCGGCGGGTGATCTACGAGCCCACCCGTATCGAGGAGCGGGTGGTCGTGCCGCGCATCGTGCGCAGTGACGAGGAGGGGCGATACGATGCCAGAAATTAGCAACTTCACCATGAACTTTGGGCCGCAGCATCCCTCTGCCCATGGTGTGCTGCGGCTGGTGCTGGAGCTCGATGGCGAGGTGATCGAGCGCGCCGATCCGCATATTGGTCTTCTGCACCGCGCCACGGAGAAGCTCGCCGAGCACAAGACCTTTCTGCAGAACCTACCGTACATGGACCGGCTCGACTATGTTTCGATGATGTGCAATGAGCACGCCTATTGTCGTGCCGTCGAGGGTCTGCTGGGTATCGAGATTCCCCAACGCGCCCAGTATATCCGTACCCTGTTCGACGAAATCACGCGGGTACTCAATCATCTGCTGTGGCTCGGCGCCTATGCCCTTGATGTCGGAGCCATGTCGGTATTTCTCTATTGCTTCCGTGAGCGCGAAGACCTCATGGATGTCTATGAGGCGGTCTCTGGGGCACGCATGCATGCTGCTTACTACCGGCCTGGCGGTGTGTATCGCGATCTCCCTGCGCAGATGCCACAGTATGAGCCTTCGCCATATCGCGATGCGAAGCGCCTGCAAGAGCTCAATGCCAACCGTAACGGTTCTGTCCTCGATTTCATCGAGGACTTTACCCGCCGTTTCCCTGGCTATATCGACGAATACGAAACTCTGCTTACCGATAATCGCATCTGGAAGCAGCGCACCGTAGGGATTGGTGTGGTCGCGCCGGAGCGGGCCATTGCCCTGGGTTTCACCGGGCCGATGCTGCGTGCCTCCGGGGTCGCCTGGGATTTGCGCCGTACCCAGCCCTATGCGGCCTATGCCGATCTGGATTTCGAGATCCCAGTGGGTAAGGAGGGTGACTGCTACGATCGTTATCTGGTTCGGGTGGCCGAAATGCGCGAGAGCAACAAGATCATTGCGCAATGCGTCGACTGGTTGCGGAAAAATCCCGGCCCGGTCATGGTTGACGACTACAAAATCGCGCCGCCCCCACGGAAAGAAATGAAGACCAGCATGGAAGCGCTGATCCATCACTTCAAACTCTTTTCCGAGGGCATGATCGTGCCGGCTGGCGAGATCTACGCCGCAGTCGAGGCCCCGAAGGGGGAGTTTGGTATTTACATGCTTTCCGACGGAGCCAATAAGCCCTATCGCATGAAGATCCGGGCGCCGGGCTTTTCCCACCTTGCCGCCATGGACGAGATGGCCAAGGGGCACATGATTGCCGACGTGGTAGCGATTCTGGCGACCATGGACATTGTGTTTGGGGAGATCGACCGATGAGCGAATGGCTGTCGCAAAGCTCCCTCGATGCCATTGCGGCGGAGCGCAGCAAGTATCCTCCTGAGCAGGCGCGCTCGGCGCTCCTCGCGGCTCTACGCATTGCGCAAGAGGAGCATGGCTATCTGCCCGAGCCTCTGATCGAGCATGTGGCGGCAATCCTCGGCGTACCGGCGATCCAGGCCTTCGAGGTGGCTACTTTTTAACGATGTATGACTTGCAGCCCGTCGGTAGGCACCAGTTCTGTGTCTGCGGCAGCGTATCCTGCTTTCTCAATGGCTCTGATGAGATCCTTGCCCATTTGCAGGAGCGCCTGGGCATCGGCATTGGCGAGACGACTGCTGACGGTCTCTTCACCATCAAAGAAGTGGAGTGCCTGGGGGCCTGTAAAGATGCACCGATGATGCAATTAGGAGATCGCTATATCGAAGATCTCACGCCGCAGAAACTCGACGACCTGATCGCGCAATTGCGCAAGGAGGCGGAGCAATGACGACGGAAACGTATGTGAATGGTGTTACCTTGCGTAACCGCGGTCTGCCGGATTCCCATCGTTTGCAGGTCTACCAGGACACTGGCGGCTATCAGGCTCTCCGCAAGGTGTTGCTGGAGGGGATGACGCCCGAGCAGATCATCAACGAAATGAAGACCTCGGCCCTGCGTGGTCGCGGTGGTGCAGGTTTTCCAACGGGCCTGAAATGGAGCTTCATGCCGAAGGGAGTTACTGGCAGGAAGTATCTGCTCTGCAACGCCGATGAGGGGGAACCTGGCACCTGCAAGGATCGTGATATCATGCGTTATGAGCCGCACCGGCTCATCGAGGGGATGATCATCGGCGCCTATGCGATGGGTGCGCGGGCCGGGTATATCTTCATTCGCGGGGAATTCATCGAACCCATCCGCATTGTCGAAGCGGCCCTGGCCGAGGCCTATGCTGCTGGTCTGCTCGGCGAAAAAATCCTGGGAACCGATTTTTCCTTTGATCTTTACGTTCACCGGGGCGCTGGTGCTTACATCTGCGGTGAGGAAACCGCCCTGATGGAAGCGCTGGAAGGAAAGAAAGGACAGCCCCGTTTCAAACCACCTTTCCCGGCGAGCTATGGCCTGTATGGCCAGCCGACCACTATCAACAATGTCGAGACCTTCGCCTCGGTGCCTGACATTATCACACGTGGCGGGCAATGGTTCCTCGACCTGGGCAAACCCAACAATGGGGGAACGAAAATCTTCTCGGTAACCGGGCATGTACGACGACCGGGAAACTTCGAGGTACCCATGGGTACCCCCTTTGCCGAATTACTGGAAATGGCGGGTGGGCTGCGTCCGGGGCGGAAGCTCAAGGCGGTGATCCCTGGTGGTACCAGTACCGCCATGGTGGCCGGCGCGCAGATGATGGAAGTGACGATGGACTACGACAGCATCTCCAAGGCCGGTTCGGCCCTGGGTGCAGGCTCGGTGATCATCATCGATGACAGTGTTTGCATCGTTAAGGTAGTGGAGCGCATCGCTCGCTTCTACATGCACGAATCCTGCGGCCAATGCACCCCCTGCCGCGAGGGTATGGGCTGGCTGTGGCGGGTCATGCACCGGATCGAGAACGGACAGGGTCGCGAATCCGATCTGGAATTGTTGCAGAATGTCGGGTCGCGCATCGAGGGGCGCACCATCTGTGCGCTGGCCGACGGCGGGGTGGCCCCGGTGACCAGCTCCCTGCGTCTGTTCCCGGATGAGTACCTGCACCATGTCCGGCACAAGACCTGCCTGGTCGGTGCTGATGCTGCACGGAGAGTTGCCTGATGCCACGCATCGAGATTGACGGGCAGGAGATCGAGGTTGCTGCCGGCACCACATTGATGGAGGCCGCCGAGCAGCTCGGTATCTACATCCCTTTCTTTTGCTACCACCCCAAGCTGTCAGTGGCAGCCAACTGCCGTATGTGTCTGGTGGATGTCGAAAAGCAGGCCAAGCCCTTGCCTGCCTGCGCCACCCCGGCGAGCGATGGAATGAAGGTCTCCACCCGCTCGAAACGGGCGAAGATGGCGCAACAGGGCGTGCTCGAATTCCTGCTTATCAACCATCCCCTGGATTGCCCGATCTGTGACCAGGGCGGCGAATGTCCATTGCAGGACATCACCATGGGCTATGCCAATCCGCACAGTCTCTACACCGAAGAAAAGCGGGTAGTAGAAGACAAGGATATCGGGCCACTGATTGCCACCGAGATGACGCGCTGTATCCAATGCACTCGTTGCGTTCGCTTTGGCACCGAGATTGGCGGTATCAGTGAATTGGGCGCTACCGGACGGGGTGAGAAGATGGCCATTGGTACCTATGTTGCCAAGGCAGTGCGTTCCGAGCTTTCCGGTAACATGATCGATCTTTGCCCCGTCGGTGCCCTGACCAGCAAGCCCTTCCGCTACAAGGCCCGCTCCTGGGAGCTTAAGCACAGCCAGAGCCTCTGTCCGCATTGCTCGACGGGTTGCAATACCGATGTTCAAAGCCTTGGCAGGGAGGTGTTGCGGGTCAAGCCGCGGGTCAACGAGGCGGTCAACGAAGAATGGCTCTGCGACAAGGGCCGCTTTGCCTATGCCGGATTGCAGGCAGCAGATCGCGTGCAGACTCCTCTCTTGCGTATCAACGGTTCTTTGCAGCCAGTGTCCTGGGCGGATGGCCTGGAGGCGGCGGCGACTGCCTTGCAAAAGACCATCGGCCGTGCGGGACCAGACGCCGTGGCCGGGCTCATCTCGCCGGCGGCGAGCAACGAGGAGCTCTATCTCTTCCAGGCCCTGTTACGGGGCCTGGGGGTGCGTGCTATCGAGCATCGCCTGCGTCAGACGGACTTCCGTGCCGACCCGGCCATGCCCTTATATCCGGCCCTGAACATGAGCCTGGAACAGTTGGAGACAGAGCGAAACATTATTCTCTGTCATGCCTACCCGCGGGAGCAGCAACCGCTGACCAACCACCGTCTGCGCAAGGCGGCCCTGGCGGGGGCGCAGATCTGGGCGCTGGATAGCACGCAACGGGAGTTCAATTTTCCTTTGCGGCAGATCCGCGCGGCAGCAGGAGCCGATCTGGCGGTCTATGAGGAACTCTTGGCGCTTCTGCGCGATGGGACGCCAGCATCGAATCCTGCCTTGGGGGATTTGGCAGATGCTGTGCGGGCTGCCGATAAGCCACTGTTTCTGCTGGGTAGCAGTCTCTTGCAGCAGCCTCGGGCAGCGGAGCTGCTGGCCGTTATCGCTGAAATCGCGCAACAGACCGCCGCTCGCGTCTCCTGGCTGGCGGAGGCCGCCAATAGCGCTGGCGCTTGGTTACTCGGCTGTGTACCCGGACGCAAGCCGGGAGGCGTGCAGGTTGAGGATGCGCCGCGGGTCTGGGAGGAGAAAAAGGCATTCCTGCTCTATGGTGTCGAGCCTGAGGCGGATGCCATGGACGCGCCGGGTGTCCGCGCAGCTCTCGATGCTGCCGATGCGGTCATCAGCATCAGTAGCTTTCTGGGCGCCGCTGAGTCCTATGCCGATATCGTTCTGCCTCTGGCGAGCTGGGCGGAAAGCAGTGGCAGCTTTTTCAATAACGAAGGGCGCCTGCAACAGTATCGTGCGGCGGTGCGGCCGGCAGGAGAGTCGCGCCCTGGCTGGAAAATCCTGCGCGTGTTGGCCGATCATTTGGAATTGGCCGGCCTCGATTTCGATGATCTCGAGGCGCTGCAGGATACTTGGCAGAAACAGTTGGGGGATTTTCCCCTCGATGTTCCGGGTTTCAGGGTGATGCCAGAGATTGCCGCGCGTCATCAGGAAGACGCAGGGGGACTCCAATTGCTGGGTGACTGGCGTATCTATCAGCAGGACCCGCTCGTCCGACGTGCCCAGCCCCTGGCGCAGGAGCCGGTCTGCCGCTTGCATCCGGATACGGTTGCCGAACTTGGAATCGGCGGTGCCGCGGTAGAATTGTTGGCGAGCAATGGCGCGCAGGTGCAGATACCCTTTGTTCTCGATGCCGGAATTCCCCACGGCGCCGTCTGGCTCGATCTTGGTCATCCCGAGACTCAGGCATTGGGAGGAGTCGGGACGGCACTGCGGGTGCAGATGCCGAGTATTCGGGTGTAGGGAGGAAGGATGCACGATCTCGTCAATGCGGCCTGGTGGCCACCTGTTTGGGCCTTGATCAAAATCATCATCGTCCTGATCCCTCTCTTGCTCGGTGTCGCCTATCTGACCCTGGCCGAACGTAAGGTGATCGGCTACATCCAGATTCGCCTCGGGCCGAATCGCGTTGGTTTTCGTGGCATGCTGCAGCCGATTGCCGACGCCCTGAAGCTGCTGTTCAAGGAAGTCCTAATTCCCAGTACGGCCAACCGCTTTCTCTTTCTGGCGGCGCCGGTGTTGGCTTTCGTTCCCGCCATGCTGGTCTGGGCGGCGGTCCCCTTCGGTCCAGGTGTGGCCATCAGCAATATGAACGCGGGTCTACTCTACGTCCTAGCCATTGCCGGTCTGGGGGTATATGGAATCATCATTGCCGGTTGGGCCTCGAACTCCAAATATGCATTTTTGGGGGCGATGCGCGCGGCCGCGCAGTTGGTGGCCTACGAAATTGCCATGGGCTTTGCCCTGGTGGGCGTGTTGATGCTGGCGCAGACGCTGAATCTGAGCAAGATCGTCGAGGCGCAGGCAGGCGGAGGCTTCTGGTCGTGGTACTGGTTGCCGCTCTTTCCTTTTTTTCTGGTGTATTTCATCTCTGGCGTGGCGGAAACCAACCGCGCCCCCTTCGACGTGGCGGAGGGAGAGTCGGAGATCGTTGCCGGTTTTCATGTCGAATATTCGGGGATGGGCTTTGCGCTGTTCTTCCTGGCCGAATATGCCAATATGATCTTTGTCTCGATCCTGACCACCGTGCTTTTCCTCGGAGGCTGGTATCCGCCCTTCAACGTCGCGCCTTTCACCTGGGTGCCGGGCCTCGTCTGGCTGTTGCTGAAGACCGCCTTCCTGCTCTATGTCTTCCTCTGGATCCGCGCCACTTTCCCGCGCTATCGCTATGACCAGATCATGCGCTTGGGCTGGAAGGTCTTCATTCCCATTACCATCGCCTGGATCGTGGTAGTGGGTATTGCCCTCGAGACCCCGTTGCGGGCTATCCTGCGCTGAGGAGGTTGTCATGGCCAATCCTGTCAAACGCTGGTTCCAGTCTTTTTTCCTGCTCGAAATGCTGCGCGGTATGCGGCTCACCGGACGCTATTTTTTCGCGCGCAAGTTTACCGTGCAGTATCCCGAGGAAACGACACCCCAGTCGCCGCGCTTTCGCGGTCTGCATGCCCTGCGCCGGTATGAGAATGGGGAAGAGCGCTGCATTGCCTGCAAACTCTGCGAGGCCGTTTGTCCTGCGCTGGCCATTACCATCGAGAGCGAGGAGCGTAGCGACGGGACGCGCCGCACCAGCCGCTATGACATCGATCTGAGCAAGTGTATCTTTTGCGGACTCTGCGAGGAGTCTTGCCCGGTGGATTCCATTGTCGAAAGTCGGGTGCTGAGTTATCACGCCGAGACCCGTAGTGAACTGCTCTACGACAAGATTCGTTTGCTGGGTAACGGTGATCGTTTGGAAGGCGAGCTGGCCCGCGATCGGCAGGCGGACAGTAGCTACCGTTAGGAGAGAACGAGAAAACGCATGATGCTCACCACCACCGTCCTTTTTTATGTTTTCTCGGCCGTCCTGCTGTTATCGGCCCTGTTGGTCATCACCGCGCGCAATCCGGTGTATTCGGCGCTCTATCTGGTACTCGCCTTTTTCAATGCGGCAGCTTTGTTTCTGTTGCTGGGCGCGGAGTTTCTCGGGCTGATTTTGATTCTGGTATATGTTGGTGCGGTGATGGTGCTGTTTCTCTTCGTGGTCATGATGCTGGATATCAATCTGGAGCGTCTCAAGGAGGGCTTTCTGCGCTACCTTCCCCTGGGTTTGGCGATCGCGATCGTCGGCGTGCTGGAGATGGTGGCGGTGTTCTGGACCGCGCCGATCGGTAGGGTGCCGGCACCTGGGCCAATCTCGGCGAATGCCGACAACACCCGCGCCCTCGGTGAGTTGCTCTACACCCACTATCTCTATCCCTTTGAGATCGCTGCGGTGATCCTGCTCGTCGCCATCATTGCCGCGATAGCCCTGACCTTGCGCCGTCGGCCCGACACCAAGTCGCAGGTGGTCGGCAAACAGGTCGCAGTCGCCGTACGCGAACGGCTACGCATGGTCGATCTGCGGGGGCCGAAGCCATGATCCCGTTGTCGCATTGGTTGATCCTGGGGGCGCTGCTGTTTTCCATCGGCGTGGTGGGGATTTTCCTGAACCGGAAAAACGTCATTATTCTGTTGATGGCGATAGAGATTTTGTTGTTGGCGGTAAATATCAATTTTGTCGCATTTTCCCGTTATTTGGGGAACCTTCAGGGACAAATCTTTGTATTTTTTGTCCTTACCGTAGCAGCCGCTGAGGCGGCTATTGGCTTGGCGATCCTGGTGGTCTATTTCCGTAATCGCCGCAGCATCAATGTAGAAGACATCGACGACTTACGGGGCTGATATGTGGATCTTTGACTGGCTGCATGGCCTGCCACCCATCTGGGTCTATTTGCTCATTCCCCTAGCACCGCTGGCGGGCTCGCTGGTTGCTGGCCTGGGGGGATGGTTTCTGCGGGAGAGGGCGCATTGGGCACCCATCGCCGGTGTTGCCTTTGCTCTGTATCTAGCCATTTTCGTGCTCTTGCAGGTGCTGCATGGGCAGACCTTCTATGGCGATGTCTACACCTGGGCGGTGTTTGGAAATCTGCCGGTACACATTGGTTTCGATATCGACAGTCTGACAGCGGTGATGCTGGTGGTGGTCACCTTCGTTTCCCTCTGCGTGCATGTCTATACCATCGGTTATATGCATAACGATCCGGGTTATGCCCGCTTCTTCAGCTATATCGCCTTGTTTACCTTCAGCATGTTGATGCTGGTGATGGGCAACAACTTTCTGCAGCTCTTTTTTGGCTGGGAAGCAGTGGGGCTGGTGTCCTATCTCCTGATCGGTTTCTGGTTTACCCGCGAAAGCGCCAATCAGGCCTCGCTGAAGGCCTTTCTCGTCAACCGTGTCGGCGACTTCGGTTTTCTGATCGGCATCGCCGCTATCTATCACTACTGTGGCAGCCTCGATTATCGTACCGTTTTTGCCATGGTCCCCAGTTTGGTTGGGCAGACCGTTACCATCATCCCTGGGCATCCCTGGTCGGTGCTGACCTGGATTGCCATCCTGCTCTTTATCGGGGCCATGGGAAAATCGGCGCAGGTACCCTTGCATGTCTGGCTGCCGGAGTCGATGGAGGGTCCGACGCCGATCTCGGCGCTGATCCATGCCGCAACCATGGTCACCGCCGGAATCTTCATGGTCTCGCGCATGTCGCCGATTTACGAGCAGTCGGCAACGGCGCTGAGCGTCATTCTGATCATTGGCGCGATTACCGCGTTATTTATGGGGCTGATTGGGCTGGTACAGAACGACATCAAGCGCATCATCGCCTACTCCACCCTTTCCCAGTTGGGCTACATGACCGCGGCCTTGGGTGCGTCGGCTTTTTCTGCGGCCATATTCCACCTGATGACCCATGCCTTCTTCAAGGCATTGCTCTTCCTGGCCGCCGGATCGGTCATTCACGCCATGCAGAATGAGCAGGATATCCGCAAGATGGGAGGGCTGCGCGCGCACATGCCCATTACCTATCTCACCTTTTTGGTGGGCGGGTTAGCGCTTTCCGGAATCCCACCCTTCGCCGGCTTTTTCAGTAAGGACCTGATCATCGAGGCGGTCGGCGAATCGAGTCTGACCGGCGCGACTTTTGCCTATGTCCTGCTGGTGCTGGGTGCGCTGGTCACGGCGCTGTATACCTTCCGCATGTTCTTCCTGGTCTTCCATGGCAAGAAACGCATGGACGAACACACCCAAGAACATTTGCATGAGTCGCCTTGGGTGATTACCGGCCCTCTGATCGCGTTGGGCATTCCCTCTCTGCTGGCAGGCTGGTTCTTTATTGCCCCGGTGGGCCTGGGCGGTTTTCTGGATAGTTCGCTACAGATTCGCGCGCAGTGGAATACCATCGGAGAAATTGCGGCGCACTGGCAGGGGACTGGTGCCTTCCTTGTCCATGGCCTGGAGTCTTGGCCCTTCTGGTTGGCCATTCTTGGCATCGCTCTGGCGGCATGGTTCTACCTGCTGCATGACGGCGTACCAGCGGCACTGAATCGCCTGCTTGCACCCTTCACATGGGTTCTGCGCAAGAAATATGGCTTTGATGCCTTCAACCAGCTGGTATTCGTTCGAGGTGCCCTATTGTTCGGTCGGCGCTTCTGGCATTGGGGGGACGAGGCAATCATCGACGGCGGAATGGTCAATGGCAGCGCCCGGCTGGTGGCGCGCGCGGCCCTTTCCTGGCGCCGTCTGCAGACCGGTTATATCTATCACTATGCCTTCGTCATGATCATTGGGCTCGTCCTCTTCATGACCTATTTCATGATCTGGAGGGGCTGATCGATGCATTCCTTTGGCCTTCTGAGCGCAGCGATCTGGGCGCCGATTATTGGTGGCTTTCTGGTTCTTGCCGTGGGCGATCGCGCCGGCGGCAACCCGGCGCGCTGGCTGGCGCTGTTGGTCTCACTACTGACCTTTGCCATTACCTTGCCGCTATTCACGGGCTTCGATACCCATACGGCAGCGATGCAGTTTGTCGAACGCGTCCCGTGGATTCCGGTATTTCACATTACGTATTTTCTGGGTATCGATGGGATTTCCCTCTGGTTCATCCTGCTCACCAGCTTCCTGACGGTGCTGGTGGTGATAGCCTCCTGGCGCAACGTCCCAATGCGTATTGCCCAGTATCTGGCCGCTTTTCTGATCATGGACGGGTTGATGATCGGGGTCTTCTGTGCCCTCGATGCCATCCTCTTTTATGTGTTCTGGGAGGCGATGCTCATTCCCATGTTCCTCATCATCGGGGTCTGGGGCGGGCCACGCCGGGTCTATGCCACCATCAAGTTCTTCCTCTATACCTTCCTCGGTTCGGTGTTGATGCTGGTGGCCTTTCTGTACCTTTATTTTCACAGTGGCGACAGCTTCAGTCTGCTGGCTTTTCAGAAAACGCCCCTGGGCGCGAACGCGCAGATCTGGATTTTTCTCGCCTTCCTGATTGCCTTTGCGGTGAAAATCCCGATGTGGCCGGTACATACCTGGTTACCTGACGCCCACGTCGAGGCACCTACGGGGGGATCGGTGATTTTGGCGGCGATCATGCTGAAAATGGGTGCCTACGGTTTCTTGCGACTGAGTCTGCCGATCACCCCGGATGCCAGCCATCAACTCGCATGGTTGATGATCGTGCTATCGCTGATCGCCATTGTCTATATCGCCCTGATTGCCATCGTGCAGCAGGATATGAAGAAGCTGATCGCCTACTCCTCCATCGCGCATATGGGTTTTGTCACCCTCGGCTTATTCGTTTTTACGCAGACGGCGATAGAGGGCGCGATCATCCAGATGCTTTCGCACGGTTTTGTGAGTGCGGCGATGTTCCTTTGCGTGGGCGTGCTCTATGACCGCATGCACACCCGCGATATTCAGGCCTACGGTGGCGTCGCTAACGTGATGCCGATTTTTGCCAGCCTGATGATGCTCTTTGCCATGGCCAATGTCGGTCTACCTGGGACCTCGGGCTTTGTCGGGGAGTTTATGGTGGTGCTGGGCACCTACCAGGTACATCCGTGGCCGGCGATCATTGCCGCCACCGGGCTAATTACCGGGGCCGGCTATACCCTCTGGCTCTTTAAGCGGGTGATTTTTGGCGGCATCATTCATGCCGAGGTGGCCGCCCTCAATGACCTCAACGGTCGCGAGATTCTGGTCCTTGGGTCTTTGGCGGTTTTTGTGTTGCTGCAGGGTGTGTGGCCGGCCCCTTTCCTCGACATTGTTCATCAATCCGTGGCGCATCTCTTGCAGCAGGTCGCCACCAGTAAAGTTCCTGGTTGAGGAGGCGCCATGCAGAACGCTCTGTTTCATTGGTCCTTTGCCATTCCTGAAATTTGGGTACTGGCAATGGCCTGTGTGGTGCTGCTGGTTGACGTGTTCGTTGGCGAGCGCCAACGTGATGTCGCCTATGTGCTCAGTATTTTCAGCTTGCTCGCGGCCATGGCCCTGACCTGCTCGCAGATGGGCCAGACAGGATTTGCCTTCTTCGGGCAATTCCATCTCGATCCCTTTACCAGTATCGCCAGTTTCCTCGTCGAGCTGCTGAGTCTGCTGGTGCTTTTGTATTCGCGCAAGTATCTCCTGCGTCGGGCCTTGTATCGGGGGGAGGTCTTCGTACTACTTCTCTTTGCCTTGCTGGGGGCGTTGATCCTCATCTCCGGGTCCAACCTGCTGGTCCTGTATCTGGGGCTGGAGCTGCTTGCCCTCAGTCAATATGCCTTGGTCGCTTTTCAACGCGGCAATCTGCGCGCCACGGAGGCGGGACTGAAGTATTTCATTCTCGGTGCGTTGGCCTCGGCCCTGTTGCTCTATGGCATGTCGTTGCTCTATGGGCTCACGGGAACCCTGGATCTGCACCAGATTGCTATTGGCCTGGTCAATGTGGGCGGTGCCAACTATCTGCTGATGCTCGCGGTGATCTTTCTGGTGGCGGGGATCGCCTTCAAATTCGGTGCGGCACCCTTCCACATGTGGTTACCGGACGCTTACCAGGGCGCGCCAACGCCAGTCACCCTGTTTATGTCTTCCGTTCCCAAGATTGCCATCTTCGCCCTGTTTCTGCGCATCCTGGTGGATGGCGGCTATGGCAGCATCGAGATCTGGCAGCAGCTTTTCGTTGCGTTGGTGGTCGTCTCGCTGCTGATCGGCAATGTGGTGGCCATTGCCCAGACCAACCTCAAGCGCATGCTGGCGTACTCGACGGTGGGCAACATGGGTTTTCTCGCCTTGGGTATCGTCGCCGGAACGCAGAATGGATTGGCTAGCGCCTTCTTCTATGCGGTCGTCTACGCTTTCATGGCAACCGCGGCCTTCGGTCTGATTGTCTATCTCAGCCGCGAAGGCTTCGAGGCCGAGGAAATCAGTGATCTCCGGGGTCTGGTACGTACCCGCCCCTGGGCGGCCTTCCTGCTGCTGATCATCATGTTCTCCCTCGCCGGCGTACCGCCGACCATTGGTTTTTACGCCAAACTTGCGGTCTTCCAGGCGCTCATCGAGGCCCATTTCGTCTGGCTCGCGGTGTTTGGCGTGCTGATGGCGGTGGTGGGCGCGTTCTACTATCTGCGGGTACTCAAGGTTGCATTGTTCGATCCGCCGGCGGAAGATTTGGCGTACGGTGCCGATGATCCGTTGGCGGCTTCTGTGCTTACTGTCAATAGCCTTGCCCTGCTGATTCTCGGCATTGTTCCAGGTGCCTTGGTGGCGTTCTGTTATCATGCCTTACAGGGGGTGCTCTAATGGCCTTGCAACAATGGGCGATGATCTACATCCTGGTAGCGTTTATCGCCGCGAATCTGCCTTGGCTGAGTGGAAAGCGTTTTGTCTTTGGCAGTTGCAATCCGGAGAAGACCTTGCTCTGGTATCTTGGCGAGTGGTTTGTCATGTACTTGATCATGGGACTCATCGGCATGGGGGTAGAGCGTCTGCTCGATGGTCAAAATCATGGGCAGGGCTGGGAATTCTACGTGATTGCCCTGTGCATGTTTGCGGTTTTCGCCATTCCTGGTTTTATCTGGCGCTTCAATATCGTGCCGATGTTGCGCCGATCTTGACGAGTCCCGGCAAACACTGATACTTTTGCCAGACTTAGGCGCGTAGCTCAGGGGGAGAGCGCTACCTTGACACGGTAGAGGTCGGCGGTTCGAAACCGCCCGTGCCTACCAACACCCGCACCAGAAGGGCCTGGCTCACTGGTGCTTTTTCTTTGGAGAGGATATGCCCGAGATCCGTCTGCCGGATGGTTCTATACGTTCCTTTGCAGCGCCGCTGACGGGCGCGGAACTGGCGCGCGACATTGGCGCTGGTCTGGCCAAGGCGGCCCTCGCACTGCGCGTCGACGGCCGCCTCTGTGATCTCGGTACTCCTATCGATCACGATGCCGAGGTGAGTATCGTCACCAAAGACAGCCCGGAGGGGTTGGAGATTCTCCGGCACTCCACTGCGCATCTCCTGGCACAGGCGGTCAAGGAACTGTTCCCAGATGTGCAGGTCACCATCGGTCCGGTGATTGACAACGGCTTCTACTACGATTTTGCCGCGTCCAAACCGTTTACGCCGGAAGATCTGGAGGCCATCAGTGCCAAAATGCGGGAGCTGGTGCAGGCCGATCTGCCGGTGCAGCGGGAAGTCGTCAGTCGTGACGCGGCAATCGAGCGCTTCCGCGCCATGGATGAGGAATACAAGGTCCAGATCATCCAGGACATTCCCGCGGGAGAGGAACTGAGCCTCTACCATCAGGGGGATTTCGTCGATCTCTGCCGTGGTCCGCATGTGCCGCGCACCGGAATGCTCGGCGCGTTTGCGCTGCGCAGTGTGGCGGGTGCCTACTGGCGCGGCGACTCGCGTAATCCGATGCTGCAGCGGATTTACGGGACCGCCTGGGCAACGCAGAAAGATCTCGATGCCTTTTTGTTGCAGCAAGCTGAGGCCGAGCGTCGCGATCATCGCAAGATCGGGACCGAACTCGAGCTCTTCTCGATTCAGGAAGATGCCGGCGGTGGCTTGGTCTTCTGGCACCCACAGGGATCGCGGGTGCGGCGGGTGATCGAGGATTTCTGGCGTGCCGCGCATATCGATTCTGGCTACGAACTTCTCTTTACTCCCCACATCGCGCACGAGGATCTCTGGTATACCTCTGGGCACAAGGATTTCTACGCCGAGTCCATGTTCCAGCCCATGGAGGACGAGGGGCAGCCGTATCAGCTCAAGCCGATGAACTGTCCTTTCCATATTCTGGTGTACAAGAGCAAACTGCGCTCCTATCGCGAATTGCCAATCCGTTGGGCGGAGCTCGGGACCGTATATCGCCACGAAATGTCGGGAGCCCTGCACGGCCTGATGCGGGTACGCGGTTTTACCCAGGATGACGCGCATATCTTTTGTCGGCCGGATCAGATCGAGGCGGAGATCGCCGGGGTGCTGGCATTGACCCAGCGCATTCTTGGCACTTTTGGTTTCGATCGCTACGAGATCAATCTCTCGACGCGGCCAGAGGGTTCCGTCGGTAGCGACGAGATTTGGGAAACTGCTACCAAGGCGCTGGAAGCTGCGTTGCAGCGGGCCGGTCTCGATTACCAGGTCGACGCCGGTGGCGGCGCTTTCTATGGTCCCAAGATCGACCTCAAGATCGAGGACGCGATCGGCCGCAAGTGGCAATGCAGTACCATTCAGCTCGACTTCAATCTGCCGGAGCGCTTTGGCATGGAATATGTCGCTGAGGACAGTAGTCGGCAGGTGCCGATCATGATCCACCGCGCCATCTTTGGTTCGGTCGAACGGTTTTTTGGTGTGCTCATCGAGCATTACGAGGGTAAATTTCCCTTCTGGCTGGCGCCGACGCAGGTGGTGGTGGCACCGATCAGCGAGCAGCACAGCGACTATGCCGAGCACGTGGTCAGTCAGTTGCGCGCGCACGGCCTGCGCGTAGAATCGGACTTGAGAAGCGAGAAGATCGGCTATAAAATACGCGCCCACACTTTGCGGCGGGTGCCATTTATGGCTATCGTCGGCGAGCGGGAAAAGAGCGAGGGTACGGTCAGTTTGCGGGATCGCAATGGCGCAGATCTTGGCGCCATCCCGCTGGAGATGTTGGGTAAGACTTTACAACGCTTGGATACACGACGGCAGCAGGCCTTGGAACTGGCCTAGGGGGAGGGTAGGGCAATCGCGACGGAAAAAGAGATCCGCATCAATCGGGAAATTCTTGCGGCAAAGGTTCGGTTGATTGGGGACGACGGAGAGCAGTTAGGTATCGTTCCCTTGCATGAGGCTCTTGCCGCCGCCGAAGAGGCGGATCTTGATCTTGTAGAGATCGCCCCACAGGCCGTCCCCCCGGTCTGTCGGGTTATGGATTACGGTAAGTTTCGCTTCCAGGAAAGCAAGCGGCAGCACGAAGCGCGAAAGAAGCAGAAACAGAGCCAGGTCAAGGAGATCAAGTTTCGACCACGCACGGACGATGCCGATTACCAGATCAAGCTCCGCAACATCATCCGCTTTCTCGAGGATGGTGATCGAGCGAAGGTTACCTTGCGTTTTCGCGGTCGAGAAATGAGTCACCCGGAATTGGGTATGGAATTGCTCAACCGGGTGGAAGCAGATTTGCAAGAAATGGGTGTGGTCGAGCAGCGGCCACGTATGGAAGGGCGGCAGATGGTCATGGTCATCGCCCCCAAGAAGAAATAGGAGAGGCAAGATGCCGAAGATGAAGACCAATCGCGGGGCCGCCAAGCGTTTCAAGCGCACCGGCTCGGGGAAATTCAAGCACCGGCAGGCGTTCTTGAATCACATCCTCACCAAAAAAAGCACCAAGCGCAAGCGTCATCTGCGCCACACCCTGGTAACGTCTGGCAGTGAGCAGGCCGCATTGCGGCGTATGCTGCCCTACGTCTGAGTCAAAAGGAGTACCCAGATGCCAAGAGTAAAACGGGGCGTTACCGCCCACGCCCGCCACAAGAAGGTCCTGGCGCGCGCCAAGGGCTTCCGTGGCCAGCGCAAGAGCAATTTCCGTATCGCCAATCAGGCGGTGATGAAGGCCTTGGTCTACGCCTATCGGGATCGCCGCAGCAAGAAGCGCGATTTCCGTAGTCTGTGGATTGTGCGTATCAATGCTGCGGCGCGTTCCGAGGGTTTGAGCTACAGCCGCTTCATCAACGGGTTGCAGCGGGCTGGTGTGAGTCTGGATCGCAAGGTCCTGGCCGATCTCGCCGTGCGGGACAAGGCAGCGTTCTCTCGCCTAGTTGCTGTCGCGAAGGGTCAGCAAGACGCCGCTTGAGTCTGCGCAAGGAGGCTATGGTGGAGAATGCAGTGTCCCCGGCCTCTGTCGCGGAAGTGGCGGAAGCCATTGCCAAGATTCAGCAGCTCGCCGAGCTGGAGCAGCTGCGCGTGCAGTGGCTCGGGAAAAAGGGTCACCTGACCCGGGCAATGCAGGGCTTGGGAGCTCTGGATCCGGAGCAGCGGCGGGCGCGTGGAGCGGAGCTCAACGCGCAGAAAGAGGCGATCCAGCAGCTATTGGAGCAGCGGCGGGCGCAACTGGAAAATGAGCTGTTGCAGCAACGTCTGGCAAGCGAATCCGTGGATGTCACCCTGCCCGGTCGTGATGCCGGGCGGGGTTCCCTGCATCCGGTACGCCAGACCCTGAACTGGATCGAAGACTATTTCTCCCGTCTGGGTTTTGAGGTTGCCGATGGGCCGGAACTCGAAGACGACTTTCATAATTTCACCGCCCTCAACATTCCCGAAGACCACCCGGCGCGGGCGATGCATGATACCTTTTATCTCCAGGACGGACGGGTACTGCGAACTCATACCTCGCCGGTACAAATTCGTTATCTGGAGACACATCAGCCGCCTTTGCGGATGATTGCGACTGGACGGGTTTATCGACGTGACTCGGATATTACCCATACGCCGATGTTCCATCAGGTGGAGGGCCTCTATCTGGATGAGGGTGCGAGTTTTGCCGACCTGCGCGGTCTGTTGGCCGACTTCCTACAGGAATTTTTTGACAACAGTGCCTTGCCGGTACGTTTTCGCCCCTCTTATTTCCCCTTTACCGAACCCTCGGCCGAGGTGGATGTGGGCTGTGTCATCTGTCACGGGAAAGGATGTCGTGTCTGCAAGGATACGGGCTGGCTAGAGGTTCTTGGCTGCGGCATGGTGCATCCCGCTGTGCTTTCCAGCGCAGCGGTCGATCAGGAGCGTTTTGCTGGCTTTGCCTTTGGTCTGGGAGTGGAACGATTGACCATGCTGCGCTATGGGATTAACGACCTGCGCCTCTTCTTCGAAAACGACTTGCGCTTTTTGCGCGAGTTTGCCTAGGGTACGTCATGCGCGTTGCATTGGAGTGGTTGCGGGACTATCTCGACACCGAGCGCCCGGCCGCAGAGCTGGCCGATATCCTCAGTATGATTGGCCTCGAGGTCGAGGCGGTGGAGGCCGCAGCCCCGGATTTTTCCGGAGTGCTGGTGGGCCACGTGCAGCGCGTCTGGGCGCACCCTGCCGCTGACAAATTGCGAGTAGCAGAAGTCGATGTTGGTGGTGGAAACAACTGCCAGATCGTCTGTGGCGCGGCCAATCTGCGGGAAGGGATGCGGGTTGCTGCGGCGCTACCCGGTGCAGCGCTGCCGCACATGGAGATCGCCGAGGCCGAACTGCGCGGTGTGCGCTCGGCAGGGATGCTCTGCTCGGCAGCAGAGTTGGGCATCGACGATGGCAGCAGCGGCATTCTTGAACTGGATGCCGATGCGCCGGTTGGTATGGACCTGCGCGGCTACCTGCGCCTCGACGATCCGGTCTTTACCCTGGGCATCACCCCGAATCGGGGCGATGCCTTCTCAATTCTTGGGGTGGCGCGGGACCTGGCGGCGCGGGGCGCTGGTCGTTTCCGGGCACCCACCTTGCCGGCTGCTTCCTGGACGCCCCATACGGGTAGAGCGCAGTTGGCGAATTCCTTGCCGATACGCATCACTGATGCGGCTCGGGACGCCTGCGGCAACTATTCTGCTTTGCAGTTAGACACGCTGCCGCAGCGTCTGCCAGACCGTTGGCGTGAACGCTTGCGGCGTGGCGGGCAAAAAAGTATTGCGCCTATGGTAGATTGGCTGAACGTGTGGATGCTGGCACTGGGACAACCTATGCACGCCTTTGATGCCGAAAAAATTCAGGGTGGGATCGAGGTGCGTTGGGCGCGCTCGGGAGAAATGCTCGATGCCCTCGACGGCCGTGACCTTCACCTCAATGAGGACATGCTGGTGATTGCCGATGCGTCTGGCCCCGTGGCCCTGGCGGGGATCATTGGCGGGCGTCGTACAGCCGTATCTACCAGCACCCGCTCGGTATTGTTGGAGGCGGCGTATTTTGCGGCGCGGGCCGTGCAAGGGCGTGCCCGTCGTTTGGGATTGCAGACCGAAGCGGCGCAACGCTATGAGCGAGGTGTGGACTTTCGCTTGGCGCTGCCGGCGGCCCTTGCGTTGGTCGAGCAGTGCGGCGTTCGCTGTGCGGCGGGGGCAACGGCGCTGGGCACAGAACCAACATTGTCGGAAATTCGCCTACGGCCACAGCGCATTGCTCGGGTACTGGGTACGATGATCGCCGCGGAGACGGTGGTCCAGCAGCTCCAGGCTTTGGGCTGCGGGCTCCGGACCGAGGGTGAGGATTATCTGGTGCTACCCCCCAGCCATCGCTACGACCTGCGCATCGAGGCGGATCTCATCGAAGAACTCGGTCGCCTTACAGGCTATGAAAATCTGCCAACCCGGCGACCGCAAGCCGTCCTTCGTCCCTTGCGGACCACGGGTGGGTATCGGCATGCCCTGATGGCTTTGCTCAGTGCCCGTGGATATAGCGAGATCATCAGCTATAGCTTCATTGCTCCAGAACTGCAGGCGCAGTTCTACCCTGGAGTAGAGTCTCCGGTGCTGCAGAACCCCATTTCCGCCGATATGGCCGTCATGCGTGCGGGGATCTGGCCGGGACTTTTGCAGACGTTACACTTCAATCGCAATCGACAGCAGGATCGCCAGCGCTTCTTTGAGATCGGGCGAGTCTTTACGGATCAGACGCAGCGTCTGCAACTGGCTGGGGCGATGTTGGGTGCAGCCAAGGCAGAATCCTGGCTGGAGAAAGCCCGAGCCAGTGATTTCTTCGATCTCAAGGGTGACGTCGAGGCCCTGCTCGGACTCTGGCCGCAGCGCTGCTTCCGTTTTGCCAAGGTTGCTGACCCAGCCTTGCATCCCGGGCAAAGTGCCGAGATTTTCTGGGGCGAGCGTGCGGTAGGACGCCTTGGCGCCCTGCACCCCCAGCTTGCAGAGCGCTATGATTTTACGGAGTCCATCTGGCTCTTTGCCCTGGATCTCGAAATATTGTTGGAAGCATCAGAGTTGCCGCGTTTTCAGCCATTGTCTCCATTTCCCTCAGTGCGCCGCGACCTCGCCTTGTTGGTGCCCGAGGCGTTGACTGCGGGCGATGTTCTGGCAGTTTTGGCTGGGGCGGAGTCCTCCATATTGCAGGAAGTGTCTGTGTTTGACAGATATATTGGCAAAAGCCTCCCGGAAGGGCAGGTCGGTTTGGGGATACGTTTGCAGTTTCAGGGGCAAACGAGCACTCTGACGGAAGCACAGGTACAGGAAGAAGTGGATCGGCTTTTGCGTGCGCTGCAACAGGTCGCTCCCATTGCATTGCGCAACTAGAGGTGAAAAATGGCAGTAACAAAAGCAGAAATCGTCGACATGCTCTTTTCGACCATGGGTCTCAACAAGCGCGAGGCCAAAAGTGTCACAGAGTCCTTTTTTGAGGGTATTCGCGAGACCTTGGCGAAAGGGGAAGAGGTCAAACTCTCAGGTTTTGGTAATTTTTCCCTGCGCGAAAAGAATCCGCGTCCGGGCCGCAATCCGAAGACGGGCATCGAAATCACCATTACCGCACGGCGCGTGGTGACATTTCATCCCAGCCAGAAGCTCAAGGCGTATGTAAATGGTGATGGAGCCAGGGAGTAAGTCCAAACTAGCTAAGACCTTGCCGGCGCTGCCTGAAATTCCGGAAAAACAGTATTTTTCCATCAGTGAGGCAGCGACGCTCTGCGGGGTCAAAGCGCATGTGCTGCGCTATTGGGAGCAGGAATTTCCCCAGCTCCGCCCCCTGAAGCGACGGGGTAATCGCCGCTACTACCAAAAACATGATCTACTCCTGGTGCGGCAGATTCGCTCCCTCCTATACGGAGAGGGTTTTACCATCCACGGTGCGCGCGAGAAGATTGGCCAAGCAGTGTGCAACGATGGCCACTCTCCGCAGCTCGTCCTGGATATCGAGGTGGAAGGCGATGCCCGCGAGTACTCTCCGCAGCGTTGGCGGCAGCGCCTCCAGGCTTTGCGGCGGGAGCTGGAGCAGCTACGGAACCTCTGCGTGCGCAGCGATTGACCGCCGCGAAGAATCTGCGTACTCTGTGCAACTCGCGGGGCGTAGCGCAGCCTGGTAGCGCACCTGAATGGGGTTCAGGTGGTCGGAGGTTCAAATCCTCTCGCCCCGACCAATAAATCAAAGGGTTAGGATGCATCTTCCTGATTTCTTTTTCTACAATCACCGCCTTTTTCTACAATCTTGCTCAGTGGGGTGATCCGCTCCGCTTCTCTGGCTCTGATATATGCCTCAGTCATATCGCCGCTGGCATGGCCGGCCAGGGTTTGCGCGTAGTCTCTTCCAGCGACCCGCTTGGCGTCAGTTAGTGCCTTGGCTCGTATGTCATGAAAGTGAATATCCTCCACGCCAGCTTTGGCCACAATACGTCGCCAGGCACTGTTCCAGCCGCTCACACTATAGGGTTGCCCGTCTCGTGTGCAGAAGAAGTAGAGCGACCCTACCCTGCGGCGCAAGCTCTTGGAACGTGAAATCACTTCGTCCAATGCAGGGGCAATGATGAAGGCCATCTTTTTCCCGGTCTTGCCCTGACTGATAAGTAAAGAGTCCCCGTTGATATCCGAAAGTCGAAGCCTCATGATGTCGCCGCGCCGCATGGCAGTGAGGTAGGCGATATCAATGATGCACTGCCACTGGCTATCTGCATGTGACCTGATAAGGTCGAGCTCCTCGTCACTGATGTAGCGGTCCCGTGGTTTTTCCTTGTTTCGCCTGACACCTTTGGTTGGATTGTGTTCACACCAGCCCCATCGAATGGCAAAGGAGAAGACCGTTGAAAGAAGGGCCATCTCGCGATTGGCTGCAACAGGTGATGGATGCTGGTCCAGATAAGCGGCGATATCCATACCTCTCACCTCGACGATCTGCATGTGCCCAAACACGGAGCGCAGCCGCGCGGATTGACGGATGTATTCCTTTCTGGTGGACTCTGCGAGCTTGGATAGCTCCGTACCGATATAGCGATCTATGGCCTGTCCCATTGTGGAGCCGGAGGCATTATGTCCTTCCATCTCGGCCCACTTGGCAACGGCCTCAGGATAATTATCTGCGAGCCTGGTCCACTGGCGCTTTCCGGCGACGAGCGTGACGTAATAGTATACCTTGCCTTTCTGGTGCATCCTTGGCGGTAGGTTATGGTGTGACGATCTATGCCGTCCCATGTTGTCGTGTCTCCTGCTTCAGAACATCCAGTCTCGGCCCATTACGTCTGGGCATTGCCCCTGATCCAACGAGATGACGTTCGACCTCTGCCCAAAGTACCACTGGTCGCCCGGTTGCCGCCACTTCATGCCTGTAACCATGGTCACATAGCCATCTGACCTGCCCAGGCTTGGTCTTCAGTCCTGTGAGGCTATATAGATCTTCCGGCGTTAGAAAAGTAGCCATGATTCCAAAATCCAGTCTGCCACGCGGAAGCTCCCGCCGTTATTGCGCGTGATTCGGCGAGAGGGCTCTTTTAGGAGTAAGGCGCTCATGGATCATCTCCCAAAATGGACTGCCAGCGGGGGCTGTGCCTGATACCTTCCCGCAGCGTTTTCCCAAACTTCGGAAGGTGTTGGCGTAGAATCTTCCGGAGAGTATCCGAAAGCAATGGTGGCACCAATGGCCGTCTCGAACCCCAAGTAAATACCTGTTACTGAAGTTGTCCCTTCGGATTGAAGCCCTGTTATGGGTAGCCGGGTGCCGTTGGGCCGGATGAGTATGCCAAGACGTGAGGCGTCCTTTGCGATCTGAATCATGATGCCACCTCGTTCCAGAGTAGAACAGAGCACCACCGTGAGGGGGTGTCACCACGCGCGTCTATCCCGATGCGGCCTGGCACCCGAAACAGAAAGGACCCTCTCGGTGCACACAGGAGTATCCGGCTAAGCAGCAACTCCAAACGGCTCCGTTGCTTTGGGCCCTTCCTTGTGACTATGAACAGGCGGGTGCACTGCATCAGAGCACCACCTTCTGCACCGTGCCGGCGCGTGAGATCATGGCTATGAGGTCGACAATGGGTGTGGAGCGATCGAAGAGGAAAGTCAGTACTGCGCCGTCGCAGTAGGCGACGGAAACCAGTGCGTGTTTTTGAGAGAATTTGAGAGGGATTAGGTGCTGTGGGACAACCTCGTTCGCATTGGGGTGAAACCCCTGCCTGATTGGTTCACCATTGAGCGTGGTTCTTTGCATGGCTGTTGGTCTCCATGATGCCGCGCGGGATGGGCGGCTTCGATGTAGAAATTATAACCGCAAAGGTTATTATGTCAACATAATGGTTATAACAACGGCAAGTACCTAATCCATTACCTCATTGGTCTGCCGCCACTACGCTCCAAGTAGCCTCCCCAGATCTCCACGGAATCTAAGCGGTTCTCAGGGACTGAAAAAGGAGCGTATACCGGGTCCTGGTTGATGGAGCTAACCCGCAATGATCCGTCCGGGAGCCGGTGAACCATTTTAACCATTACTTCAGCGTCTACGCGCAGGACAAAAGTACACAATCGTGGATCTGTCACGCCCGGTCCGGGCGGAACGCGCCGACGGGTATCTACAACAATCCAGTCATTGTCAAAAATGAAGGGGCTCATGCTTTCCCCTCGCACCCGGTACGCCTTGCACGCGTTCGGCACACAACGTCTAGTCACAAAGAAATCAGCGTCGTATAGTCTCAACTTCTTTTCTGGTGCATCAGTGACAACTAGCCGATTACCCGCTCCAACTTCCAGTAATACTGCCTCTATGGCGGCATAACCATCCGGCACTGGTTCCTCGCCTGGATACCACGCACTGACATCCACACTTTCAGTCACACCAGACTTTTCCAACTGGCTGTGAATGCCCTGTCCTCCAAGTGCATCAAGGGTCTCAGCAGGAACTCCCAGTATATTGGATAACCTGACCAGCTCCTTTCTGGGAACCCCGCGTTCCTCCCAGTGTTGATAGTTCTGTGCATCTTTGAGCTGGAGAACATCTAGCGCATAGCGGCGCTTGGATAAGCCGCGTTTCTGCCTGTCCGATTCCAGCATGGCAATAGCAATTGTAGATCCTGTAGGTTTTCGGTTTTTCATGCGTTGATTGTTCCCCTTAGCGCACAAGCAGGGAAGCACCGCTGTGTTGACAGTGTCACCATTGTGGTTATACTTTGCCTCATGAATGGACTTGACCGTGCAGTGTCACATTTTGGCTCCCAGTCATCGCTCGCGCGCACGCTAGGAGTTTGCCCTATGGCAGTTAGCCACTGGCGGCGTCGAGGAGTCCCCCTCGCCCGCGCCATCGCCATCGAGCGCGCCACCGCCGGCGCTGTCACCCGTGCCGAACTCCGGCCCGACATTTTCGGCCCCTTGGATGAGATCAGAGACCGGGGAGCCACATGAAACACCAATCGACTACTACGACTTCCATGCCAGGAAACGGGGGCACCCGGATTGCGTTTCCAGTCGCGCGATCATGCCTGGCGCCTATTCGCACGGCTGGGAAGGCTGGAAGAGACCATGCCGAGTGATGCACAAAAACTGGATTGTTCAGCGCTTCCGCCCCCACCTGTATCAGCCGACATTGATCTGCGTTCCTATTGCTGGATGAAGCTGGACCTGAGCCGACTCCATTCCAGCGACTTCATCCACCTGGCCAGCAATGAGGAGTTCGGCGCAGCGGTAAAGCTGTGGACCGAATCCATGCGGCAGGTACCGGCTGGCAGTCTTCCCAACGATGACAGGATCCTGGCGTGCCTCGCTGGATATCGGGGTTCTCCCCGACGGTGGAGGAAAGTCAAAACGATTGCATTGCATGGCTTCTCCCTTTGCTCCGATGGCCGCCTGTACCATCCCGTGCTTGCGGAAATGGTACTGGATGCCTGGGGCAACAAGACCCAGCAACCGACATCAAGCCCCTCGGACCCGCGCGCCAAGGATCGCGAGCGGCTTCGTCGCTGGCGGGCGGCACAAAGGGCCAAACAGGAAAGCGCTCAGTCTATCAGAACTGAGGAAGCACACTCTACCCAAGCCGATGAAACGATTGAAACGTCTCAAGGCCGTTTCACTGAAACGTTTCCAGAAACGGCTGAAACGTTTCATAGAAAAGAAGGAGAGGGAGAAAAGAGAGAGAGAAGAAACGATAGTGACGTTTCAGAAACGGCGGGTGATACGTTTCAGGAAACGCCACCCACAGAGCCCTCTCCACTGCCGACCACAACCCGCGAAGGCACGTTATGCAAGAAACTACGGGCACTTGGTGTCCGTGCGGCCCCTCACATGGTCGTTGTGCAGGAGATGTGTGCACGCCATTCCGATGAGCACATCCTGGCTGCGGCGGAGATCGCCCTGGAGAAAAAAGGCGGCGGAATTCACGTCGGCTACATCGCCGCGATGCTGAAAGATCCTGGGAAAGGAGGAAAGAGCCAGCCGGCAGCGGGGCCGCCCAACCGCTCTCTGCTGCCGCCCGTCGCCGTTGCCAAATCTCATTATGTCAGACTGTAGGAGAGCCCCCATGGAAAAGAAGTCCAATATCCACCATCAGCCATCCGTCCCTGCGGGCGATGCTGCCAGGGATCTCCTTGCCAAATGGGGATTCGACCCTACCAATGAGGCGATTCTGCCCGACCGTCATCCCCAGCACCGCGAGTGCGAGCGCCACGGCCGCTATCCGATCTCCATGGTGGATGAGCGGGACGTCATCCGCTACCTGTCACCGGTCTGTCCGGTGTGCGCGGCGGAGCATGCCTCCCGCCGGCTCATGGAGAGCGCGGCCATCCCAAAGCGCTACCTTGACTGCGGCTTCGACAACTACGTGGTTGAGGTCCCGGGTCAGCAGACGGCTCTCGACGTCTGCCGGGACTACGCAGATCATTTCGAAGAGCGCGCCCAAAAGGGATCCTGTCTCGTCCTCTGCGGGAATCCCGGCACGGGTAAGAACCACCTGGCGTCTGCCATCGCCCACGTGGTGCTGGCCAAAGGGTACAGCGTGCTCCAGGTCACGGCCTACGACATCATTGCCCGGATCCGCCAGACCTGGCAGCGGGGAATCGGCAACAGTACGGAGCTGGAGGTCATCCGTGGGTTTGCGGAAGTGGGTCTACTCATCATCGACGAGATCGGGAAAACCTTCGGCAGCGATGGTGAGCGGGTACATCTCTTCGAGGTGATCGATCACCGCTATCGCGACCTGAAACCGACCCTCATCCTGTCCAACGAGAATATGGAGGGCGTGGAGAAATATCTGGGTCCGGCCGCCTTCGACCGGCTGTGTCAAAATGGCGGGCTGCTGCTCTTTGACTGGCAGAGCCATCGCCGGGGGAGGGGGTGCAAATCCGATACGGCTATCTGTCTGCGGGGTGAATCATGAACAGAAATCATGAGCAGCACCTGCTGATGGATCACCTCTCGGAAGGTCACCCCAAGCTGAACCCGCATCCCGTCCGCTCCGCTTGCGCCCGAAGCGCGACCAGAGACCTGGCATCCTACCTGATCGACCTTGGCCCATTTTTTTCAGAGCCAAAGCAGTTCCTGGAGAGCCTGCGCGCGAGTGACTTTGCGCCGAAGGGGTACGACTGCAGCGCACAGGTGGCCATCCGCCTTATGCGCTGGTCGCAAAGCATCCAGTTGACCCCCCGACAAAATCACACGATGAACCAGATCATCTCTGAGGCCATTCGGCGTGGAGCCGCGATCATCGAATCCAAAATCAGGACGGCTGAATGGTCTATACCAGATCATCGCGACGATCATCACGATCTTGCCGTCACGGCGGCCACCAAGGCATTGCAACACTTTACGGAGAAGCACGACCTGACAACGATGCCGCACCCCAATATGGCGACATTCGTTGATGTGCACACCCGGTTTGCTTCCCGTGATGCCATGGAAGATTTCATTTATCGAAAACGGCTCGATGCGGAATCCGTGTTGCCCCACGAGCCGACGTTCTCGAAAGCATCGCTGGAAAGAGTCATCCGGCAGAGGCGATCGGAACTCAAGCATCTCTCCGGAGAAAAACGCCAGAAGAAAGTGCGGGAGCTGGAAAGAATGGAAGCCACAATGCATGGAGCGCGAACAGAGGTTCGCCTGGAATATGCGCTGGAAGAAAGGGGAGACCATGAGGCACGAGGCAGTAGCGAGCGACTTTCGCTGGAGGACCAGGAGTCCATCGCGGTTGGAGGTGTCGACCTGGAAGAGGAAGACGAAAGTTATGAGATGCCCGCCAACCAGCGGGAGTTCCTGGATCTTCTGATTCAGGTGGGTAACCAGCAAATCGCTGCAAGGCAGCTCATCCCTTACCTGGCCGAGGCCAGGGAATACCGTGCCGTTCTCGGTTTTCTTCAGGTGCTGAAGAAAACCGATGAAATCAGCCTTGAAGCAGGTTCGCTGCGTGAACTGCTGGGTAATCGAAATCTGGCCGATATTCGAAAGAAGGTCCTGCGCGTTGGCCGGGCCGACAGCCGTGAAGTGGTCTCCCTTTTCGACTCGTGCAAGGCATACCTTCGTGGGGAGAATGGTGAACGTGAGGTGCTGGCTGCACTGCAGGTGGCTTCCGTATGAGCGTGCATCCGCCATTCCCCTGGCTGGGTGGCAAGGGGAAACTGGCTGACCAGATACTTGCCCGGCTTCCCGAGCCGTCGCGGGAGCTGACCTATGTTGAACCCTTCTTTGGCGGCGGGGCGGTATTCTTTGCCCGTCGACCCTCGGGCATTGAGGTCATCAACGATGCCAATGGCGAGATCGTAACCTTCTTCCGTGTGCTTCGTGACCGCACGGACGAACTGATCCGGTATTTGCAGAACACCCCCTACTCGCGCCAACTGTTTTATGAGTGGCGGGCTATTCCGGACCCGGCAGGCCTGCCAGACCTCGAACGCGCCGCCCGGTTTTTCTATATCGCCCGGTCCGCGTTCGCCGCCGAGTCCACCCGCAAAAATCCGGCGTGGGCCTTTGCCAAGGTTTTTGACAATAAAGCCCGGTCCATGGCCACCGTCATTGATTCGGAATTGCGATTGGTTCGGGATCGGCTGCGGTATGCGCTGATCGAGAATGATGATGCCATTGCAGTGGTCCGAAGGTTCGACAACCTATCGGCCGTCATCTATTGTGACCCGCCTTATCTCCAGTCTACCCGCAGAGACGGGCAGTATGCCGATGAGATGAGTGACCAGGATCATGAAAACCTGCTTCGAGTGCTCTGTGCATGTGACGCCTATGTCGCGATCTCCGGCTATCCCAGTGATTTATATTCGGACCATTTGGAGTCCGGGCAAGGATGGTCCTTTGTGGATTTTGCCCACTCCTGTCACGCGAACCGGTCAGGGCAAGCCGGTGAAGATATTGATCGGGAGCGGATAGAAAGGATCTGGATGAATCCGCGCCTTACGCAGTGGTATGAGCGGCATGCTCCGCGCCAGTGTTCCTTGTTGGATCTGTGCGCAGTGTGACCCACTCCCGATCTATACCAAGCGTCACCACAATCAAGGAGAAAAAACCATGGCAGGCGTCAATAAAGTGATCTTGTTGGGCCATCTGGGGCGAGACCCTGAGATGCGGTACATGCCAGACGGGACGGCGGTCGCCAATATGACCATCGCCACGTCGGAGTCCTACAAGGATCGGGACGGCAACCGCCAGGAGCGTACCGAGTGGCACCGCGTTGCACTCTTCGCGAGGACGGCGGAAGTCGCCGGCGAATACTTGCGTAAGGGAAGCCAGGCGTACATCGAGGGACGTATCCGCACCAGAAAATGGACCGATAAGGACGGTCAGGAGCGGTATTCCACGGAGATCGTGGGCGACCGGCTTCAGTTGATTGGTGGGCGCCGCGACGGGGCCGACGGCGGCAATCCAGCGCCACAGCATGGTGGTGGGGGTGGCGGGGACATGGGTGTTGCACCGATGGAGGAATTTGACGATATTCCCTTCTGACCCGGTCAGAGGCTTCCGCGAATGCTGTTCTGAAAAACGGCAGATGCGCGCGCAAAAGCGAAACCCAGACCTGGATAACGTGGCAAAAAAACTGCCGTGGCCTATAGACCGGCGGGATTGTTTCAGGGCAAAATGTCCTCCAGTATTCCCAGAGGAAGAAGCGGGATCAAGGAGCAAAACATGGGCAACCCGAAGGAAATTGAAATCATCCTCGCGGAGGCGAGGAAAACATGGTCGCAGAAAGCATTGGCTGATCTGCTTGAGGTCGATGTGAAAACCATATCCAGGTGGGAGACGGGTAAAGTCCAGCCGCCGGCCATGGCCGGTCTTGCGATCAGGCAGCTGATTCAGGAGCGAAAGGCTGACACGCCGGTTCCGATCCGCAATCCCACTCCAGTCGAAGGCCAGTCATTCCGCTTTATAGATCTGTTCGCCGGGATCGGCGGCATCCGCCTGGGATTCGAGCGTCAGGGTGGAACTTGCGTATTCACGAGCGAGTGGAATACATGGTCGCAGAAGACCTATCGTGCGAACTTTGGCGACGATCATGAGATCAAGGGGGACATTACCGAAATCCACGAAAGTGATATTCCGGATCATGATGTACTTTTGGCAGGCTTCCCGTGCCAGCCGTTTTCCATTGCAGGGGTCTCCAAGAAGAACAGCCTTGGTCGCGCACATGGTTTTGCATGTGAAACCCAGGGAACACTTTTCTTCGACGTGGCGCGGATTATCGCGGAAAAAAAGCCGAAGGCATTCCTGCTTGAGAACGTGAAGAATCTTGTCAGCCATGACCGGGGCCGCACATTCGATGTAATCATGCGTACACTTCGGGATGATCTGGGCTATACCGTGCAACCGAAAGTGATTGATGCCAAAAGGTTCGTACCGCAACATCGTGAACGCATTGTGATTGTTGGCTTCCGCGAAAATGTGGGTTTCGATTTCGATGCTGTCGATCTGCCGCCTGTGGACGAAGGTCCGAGGCTTGGCAGCATTCTGCACCCCGAGGACGGTAGCGAAGACCCGGAATCTCCATTTACGGAGGGGATAAAAGCCAGGGTCGCAGCCAAATACACGCTCACCGATAACCTGTGGCGGTACCTTCAGGATTACGCCGCCAAGCACAAGGCAGCTGGCAATGGTTTTGGCTTCGGTCTGGTTGGTCCCGGTGATGTGGCTAGAACGCTTTCCGCCCGCTACCACAAGGACGGATCCGAGATTCTGGTCTCCCGAGGCAGGGGCAAAAACCCGCGCCGCCTGACGCCACGCGAATGCGCCCGCCTCATGGGCTTTCCCGACGACTGGAAGATCCCCGTCTCGGATACGCAAGCCTACAGACAGTTTGGCAACGCCGTGGCCGTACCCGTTTTTGAGGCGGTTGCAAGGGCCATGGTTCCGGGTATCCGGTCACTGATTGAAGCCGAAAACGGAACGCCACACCTGTTCGTTGCCTGAATGACCGATATCGTATCTCCGGAAGTCCGCAGCCGGATGATGGCAGGTATCCGTGGAAAAAACACAAAGCCCGAACTGAAGCTCCGATCTGGTCTTCACAGGCTCGGCTTGCGTTTCACGCTCAATTCTACACTCCCGGGCAAGCCCGATCTTGTCCTGCCAAGACACCGCGTCACAGTTTTTTTTCACGGCTGCTTCTGGCATGGGCACGACTGCCCGCTCTTCAGGATGCCGGGAACAAGGCAGGAATTCTGGCGGGAGAAGATTGGAAAAAACAGGGAGCGTGACGCCACGGTTTCCGCCAGCCTCAAGGCCGCAGGCTGGCGCGTGGCTGTCGTCAGGGAGTGCGCGATCCGTGGGGCAGGCAAACGCCCCTGGGAAGCCGTTTGCGGCGACCTTGCGGCATGGATAAGGGAAGGCCAGGGGCAGGCCCTCGAAATCGCCGCCATGGACCAGTAAACGGCCATCCGTTAGCATACTCGCCCATGGCAAAAAGAAACGTCCAGACGGACGAACCGCAAAAAGACCTTTTCACCGAACGCGAGCCCGGCATCCTGCTATCCAGGCTCCTCGACGAGTGCGAGGCTCTGTTCGTCAAGAAGCTGTCCCTCAACGACCGGGACTGGGCACGGCTGCCCAACAAGCACCAGGCAGGGGTATATGTCCCGCCCAGGGAGCGGGACGGCGGCTTCTTTCCGCCGCTCGTTGCAAAGGAGCGCAACGATACTGAAGCAGACGAGATCCGGGAGACGTTCTTCGACATCGAATGGCTCGAATTCGATGAGACCAGACAGGCACGGCTCGTACATTACCTAAGCAAGGGACAGGAGACGCACATGACGCGGCTTCCCAAGCCCGCGTTCCGCGATCTTGCCCCCGCGTCGCTCATCGTCATGGGCCGCGACCAAGACGGTGTATACAGGGCGATTACCCTCGACTCGGACGGAGATGATCATGAAATTCTCTCGGACATCCTGAATCTGCCGCCGGATTTCGTTTCCGGACTTTTCACACTCCGGGCGGTCAAGCGCGAGCGCGAGGAAAAGGTTCTCACCTTCATTGATGAAGTCATCAAGGCGTATTTCGACGGATCCATCGCCACCCTGGCCGACAAATACGGGACGATGCCGGCCACGGCCGAACTCGCAGCAACCGCGCGGACCCGGTTCATGTCCGAGCAGGGACTCAGGAGCATGGACCCATTCGCGATGGCGAAGCCGGGGGACGCGATCCGGGCCATCAGCCGTGGCGTCGAATACGAGATATTCAAGGAGCTTCAGATGCGAGGCAGGGCCGTCGAGCTTGTGCGGCTCGTCCTCGGGGACGACCCCAAGGCCCTTACACCGGAAAAGGCGCTGCGTTCGATCATCGTCGAGTTCCCGAAGATCGACGCCATGCTGCTCTCGGCGGCCCAGCAGAGGAAATCACGGGCTGGCTACTCATTCGAGCATCACATTGAAGCGATGATGATCGATGGTGGGGTTCCATTTGAGAAACAGGTAGTCATAGAAGCCAGAAAACGGCCGGACTTCATCCTGCCCTCCAAGGCCCTGTACGATGACGCGGAGCGGACGAACAGGGAAGCCCTGGTGCTCTCGGCCAAGACGACCCTGCGCGAGCGCTGGAAGCAGGTCGGGCAGGAAATGAAAAACTGCGACCTCTATCTCGCCACTGTCGATGAGAACATCGCTGCGAACGCCATCGAAGACATGGCCTCGCAGGGCATCGTGCTGGTCGTTCCCGAGAGCCTCAAGAGCTCGGATACGACCGAATACAGGAAGCAGGCCTCGGTCATATCGTTCGAGTCCTTTTTCAGATCTGAGATTGGGACGGTTCGCTGGCCTCTATGGGAGAGGCGGGGATTGGTTGCTGCCAGACATTAAAACATGGCACGGGTGTTATATGTTCCATGATGTCATGCCCCCCCAAATAACATAGTCTCATTACTTGGAGTCTGAGCTTGGTGGAATGAGGTTAAATATTGCGAATTATTTGTGGCCTCGCCAGAATTTCGCTCTTTTACGTTGCGCAAGGATGAATCCCAATGAGCCTGCTGACCCCTTTTGGCCCTCTTAAAGATATTCAACTTGATAATGTTGAGCAGTTAAAGGAAATACTTATCCGCTCTGATAAGAGCAGAATGCTGGAAGGGTTGGTTATTGAGGCTGTGTTTAACGATTACCTCAACAAACTGTCTGGGCAGGGGATAGAAGTGTTGCCGATTTCATTGGTCACGACACTGACGGAGAAAACCCAACCCGATTTGACGAAGGAATATGTAAAGTCATGGTGGATGTGGGATCACTCGGAGGACGGTCAGACAGCAACGGAATTGCTTAGTCTTCTCGCTCCTCGGCCACACAGTAAGGAGTTCCTGTTAGACTGCTATTACAACGCAGAGGAAAGGGACTTCTATATAAAAGAATTGGGCCGCATGCGGAATATCCCAATTCAGTCCTACATGCTGAAGAAACGCGGACAGTCAACGCCTCTATTCAGGATTCCTTCGGATTCTGTCATTGATGAGCAACGTTCCCAGCAGGCCTTCTGGGCAGGGATTTCCAGCCAATACGGCAATGACTTATTCAGGAATGTCGTTCTCTATCGGCTGTTCAAGAACTGCGCCATACAACCATTCTTTGATGGTGTCTGGGATATAGACAGTTTGGCACGACTGCCTGACGGTAAACTCATACAGCTGGAAGTGAAGCACAAGTACCCGCGTGTTGAGAGGGGCAACGGTAATCTCTCCTTCGGCATAAACAATGGCCAGTTGTCAGTCATGCTGGATTTGGCCCGGAGAGGAATCAAGACGTTGCACATGATCATGGTGAAGCCGATCTGGAGTAAAGATTATGGAACCGGATACCTGCTCAATCGGATCGGCGATCGTAAGAATGTCCTGTTCCTGGCCAAGTTGTTAGACGAAAACACGTTGCGCCAGATACAGTTCAGAAAATCAAGTCAGACTGGAACGGAGCAATCATTTACCGGCACAACTGGACAGAAAGCCAGGTATGTCGATGTTTCTGAGTTCCAGTTCCTCGGGACTCTGGATGATCCGGTTGAAACTGTGGCAAGAAACATCAGCTTTGCGGCGACCGGTACTCTGGACCGGCCAGCCAGTAATCGGCTGTTGAGGGAAAGCCGAATTCAGGACGCCCAGTAAAAAGTGGTGGATCCCTTAATCAATGTGAGGGCGGTTTGAATTTTCAAAGGATAGCTCAATCGTATTGGGAGTATCAGAAGCGGGTGGTTTATAAGAGAACGGAACGCAAGATAAAGAAGGGGTAACGTGCAGGCATCCTGCGCAATATCAACGCGTTGGCAACGGCCCGCGCCTGCCGCTTCGCTCTGGCACGCCCGTTGCGACCCACCCCCGGCGCCTGGCCCGCACGCCGATACCCGCTCCGCGCATGATCTATACCCTCCCATCAGCCTTCACGGGAGTATCGCCATGCCGGGTCACCTGATCCTTGTCCGTCCGCACGCGTCCTTACTGGACGGCCCTGTCATTGCCCGTTACCTGCATCAGATGGATGGACATTGCGGCTACCTCTTCGCCGTCGATCCCGATTATGCCCGCCATCCTTTCTGGCGAAGAGCGCTGACCTGGTATGGCCGGGTCCACGGCCACCGGCGCATGGTCGCCCTTGACCAACGATCACCCATGGCGCTTCGGGTGATTCTGCGCACCCTGGAGGCGGGCCACGGGGTGGTGCTGTTCCCGCAGGGAACGGGTATTTCCAACCCAGAACGCTCAGACTTGCCCGGAGCATTTTGGCTAGCCCGAAAATCCCGATGCCAGATCACCGAGATTCGACTGGATCATTCCCGCTGGATTCCTCAAATGGCGTATCAGGGGCGTGACTGTGCGCCACTCGGGGGCAGTCTGAAATTCCCTCAATAAAGGCCTCGGAGGTGAACTGGGCGCCCTGATCGGTACAGAAGATCTCAGGTGGGGCCGTTACACTGTAACGCCTCCTCGTCAGTCCCTGCTTGAGCAGCGTGTCCAGATACTCGTCAACCGTCTTGGGCGGGTTCTTCAGCGATCGTCGATGGTTGGTCGCCGCTTCGCACACTCGGGCTGCGTGCAGATCCAGCAGATCGAAGATGAAGTCGTCTGGATGCTGGGCGGTCAGGTTGTAGGGTTTGAGCCGTTCCTGCGGGAAATCCTTCAGGTTGAACGTCACGATCAGGCTGGCGCCGCCGTGAATGGCGGCGGCAACTACATGCCGGTCATCGGCGTCCGGCAACTCGACGGACGGGATCAGATGCCCGAAGCCGGTGACCAGACTGTCGCGGACGTGGGCGTTCATCAGCAACCGCGTCCGCTCCAGGTCTTCGGCCTTCAGATCTGGCCGCTGCTTCAGAACGTTACGCGTCCACTCGTCGTGGATCATGTCCGTCCAACGCGCCCGGTACAGATCGGTCAGCGCCAGGCGCATCAGCA